>NZ_JAALEH010000170.1:0-4995 GCF_011058195.1 Rhodococcus sp. 14C212
GCCCCGCCCACCCTCACCGAGCGCGAGACCGAGGTGCTGCGACTCGTCGCCAAGGGACTGTCGGCCAAGCAGATCGCCGCGCGGCTCACGCTCAGTCACCGCACGGTGGAGAACCACGTGCAGGCGACCCTGCGCAAGCTGCAGCTCGCCAACCGCGTGGAACTCACCCGCTACGCGATCGAGCAGGGACTGGACTAGCGTACCGGGGCACCCGCGGTCCTCTAGAATTCGACCGCTCCCGCAGTTCCGGTGCGGCGGTGGCGTGCTCGATCGAAAGGCGGAGCGATCGAAAGGCGGAGCGGGATGAGTTCCCCTGGCGTGGCGCTCGGCGTGCTGGGAGGCTTCGCCGCCACCGTCGACGGACGACCGATCGACCTCGGCGGCATCCGGCAGCGTGCCCTGCTCGCCGCCCTCGTCGTCGCGTTCCCGGGCGACGTCTCGGGGGAGCGGCTGCTCGAGCAGGTCTGGCACGACGTCGACGACCCGAAGACGAGCTCGCTGCACTTCGCCGTCTCCAAGCTGCGTGACCGGCTCAGCCCGCAGCGACCACGCGGGGACGAGGGGGTGATCGTCCGGGAGGGTTCGCGGTACCGGCTCGCCGTCGCCGCGGGGCAGATCGACGCCGTGCGGTTCGCCGACCTCGTCGCGCGCGGCGACCGGCTGCGCGAGCAGGGCGCCGCCAAGGCGGCGGCCGAGGCCTACGCGACCGCGTTGTCGTGCTGGCGGGGGTCGCCCTACGCCGACGTCGCCGACGCCGAGTTCGTGCGCCCCGAGGTCGCGCGGCTGACGGCGATCGAGTTGCGCACCCGCAAGGCCCTGCTGCAGATCCGGCTCGATCAGGGCGGCTCCGACGACGTCGTCGAGGCCGCCGAGCGGCTCGTCGCCGCGCATCCACTCGACGAACGAGCCTGGGAACTGCTGGTCGTCGCCCTGTACCGGGCGGGCCGGCAGGCCGACGCCCTGGCGGCGCTGCGCCGCGTGCGCACCGTGCTCGACGGCGAACTCGGCATCGAGCCGGGGACCGGGCTGCGCGAACTCGAGACGGCGGTGCTGCGGCAGGACGACGCCCGGCTGCTCGGGACCGCCGGGGTCTCACCGGGGCCCGCCGCCGCGCTGGGCACGCGGAGCGCGACCTCCAACGTGCCGTCCCCGCGTACCGCCCTGGTCGATCGGGCCCGCGAGCTCGCGGCCGTCGGCGCGGCGCTGGCCGGGGAACGGTTGGTCACACTCGTGGGCCCGGGCGGGGTCGGCAAGACGCGGCTGGCGGTGGAGGTGTGCCGCAACGACGGCGAACGTCCCGACGGGCCGTGGTTCGTGGACCTGGCGGCCGTGCGGGCCGATGCGCTGGTGGCCGCGACCGTGGCGTCGACCCTGCAGATCGTCGGCCCCGGGACCGTCGACCACCTGGCGACGGTGCTCGCCCCCCGCGAGTGCGTCCTCGTGCTGGACAACTGTGAGCATCTGCTCGACGGTTCGGCGGAGCTGGTGACGGCGCTGCTCGAGCGCTGCCCCGGCGTGCGGATCCTGGCGACGAGCCGGGAGCCGCTCGGCCTCGACGGGGAGTGGGTCTACGAGGTGCCGCCGTTGGACGAGTGCGCCGCCGTCGAGTTGTTCGGCGTCCGGGCGGCCGGCGTGGTGCCGGGCTGGACGATCCACGACGAGGTGACCGAACCAGTGCGTCGCATCTGCACCGAGCTCGACGGGATCCCGCTCGGAATCGAACTTGCGGCGGCGCAGCTGCGGGTGCTGTCCGAGCAACAGATCGCCGAAGGGCTGAGCGACCGATTCGCGCTGCTGCAGGGCGGCTCCCGCACGGCTCCGCCGCGGCAACGGGGCCTGGCCGACGCGATCGAGTGGAGCTACCGGCTCCTCGACGACGAGCAGGCGCGGCTGCTGCGCGAGGTCGCGGTGTTCGCGGGCAGCTTCGACATCGAGGGCGCCGCCGCCGTGCACGGCAGCACGCCGCCGCTGAGCGTCCTGCCACCGCTGACCGCCCTCGTGCGGCGGTCGCTGCTGCGGGTGGAGCCGTCGTCGTCGCCGCGGCGGTACTCGATGCTGCAGACCATCCGCGAGTTCGCCCTGGCCCGCGCCGATGCGGCCGAACGGGACCGGATGGCCGACGTGCACCGCCGGTTCGTGCTGCGGCGGGCCCTCGCGGCGGTGCCGCACCTGCGCGGCTCCCGGGCACGGCAGACGTTCGACGCCCTGACGGCGGACATCGCCGAGCACCGTGCCGCTGCGGCCTCCGCGCTGGCCGCCGGTGATCCCGTCTACGCGCTCGAACTCGCCGGGGCCCTCTACTGGTTCTGGTATCGGCGCGGGCACATCCGGGAAGGCCTGGAGCTGATATCGGCAGCCCTGGACGCGGTCGAGCGGACCGGTACCGTCGTCGCGGAGGCAACCCTCTCGTCGGCGCTGACCGGCCTGGGCGGACTCACCTACCTGGCCGGGGACGCGGCCGGCGCGGCGGTCGTGCTGGGACGGTCCGCCGACGCCGCGGGGAGGGGTGGCGACGTCGTCACCGAGGCGTGGATGCGGTCCTGGTGGGCCTACTGCTCCGCGATCACGGGCCCGTCCGACGAGTTCCTTCACGTCGCGCACGAGAGTGCGGACGTCCTGCGCCGGGAAGGCGCCGTGTGGCAGCGCGCCGACGCCTTGCTCATCGAGGGCATGATCCTGCGCTTCCTCGGCCACCCGCAGCGGGCGCAGCAGGTGCTGCGCGAGGCGGTCGCGACCGCCGAACGTTGCGGCCACGGCTGGGCGGTCGGCTCGGCGTCGTGGACACTCATGCGCACGGCGATGGACGTCGGGGACACGGACGCGGCGCTCGATGCGGTCCGGGTGATGCAGCCGGTGCTCGAGGCCGAGCGGGACGTGACGTCGTGGCTGGTGCTCGTCCACAGCGCCGCGGCCCTGGTGGCCCGGCTCGGTACTCCCGACGTCGGCGCGATGCTCCTCGGGGCGGTCCGGGCGCTCGGCGGCCGCATCGGCTTCCTGCCCGAGGTGATGGATCCGGTCGACGGGCCGCGCGAGGCGGCGGTCGTCCGCGACGCCCTCGGTGACGCCGAGTTCGAGCGGTGCGCGAGCCTCGGCGCCGTCCTGGACCGGGACGAGGTGAGCGCGCTGCTGGCCCGGCTGTGCCGGACGGGGCACGTCGGTGCGCAGCCGGAGCTAAGCGGCAGCTAAGCGTCGGCGGTTGTCCTGGAGGGGACCGAGATCCGATCCTTCCGAGGAGCACCATGTCCCACCCGACGCCCCAGACCCTGGCCCCCACGTCCGTCGTCGACCTGCTTCGTACCGCCGTCGCCGGTGTCGTACACGCCCCCGAGGACGAGGGCTACCGGCTGTCCGCCACCGGCTTCAACCTCGCCACCGTCCACCGCAGCGCCGCCGTCGTGGTCGCCTCGAGTGCCGCCGACGTCGCCGCCGCGGTCCGGATCGCGGCCGAGAACGGGCTGACCGTCGCGGTGCAGGCCACCGGCCACGGCGCCGCCCCCGCGCCGGAGAACAGCATCCTGGTCGACACCGCCCTCCTCGACGGGGTGAGCATCAACCGCGCCGAGCGCACCGCCACCGTGGAGGCCGGGGTCCGCTGGCAGCAGGTGCTCGACGCCGCGGCCCCGCACGGGCTGGCGCCGCTGGCCGGCTCGGCCCCGGGCGTCGGGGTGGTCGGGTACACCCTCGGCGGCGGGCTCGGCCCGATCGCCCGCACCCACGGCTTCGCCGCCGACCGGGTCCTGCGGATGGAGGTCGTCACCGCCGACGGGCAGCTGCGGCGGGTCACCCCGGACGACGAGCCGGACCTGTTCTGGGCCCTGCTCGGCGGCGGCGCGGCATTCGGGATCGTCACCCAGATGACGTTCGAACTCCTGCCGATCCAGACGCTCGACGGCGGCGGCCTCTTCTACGACATCGCCGACGCTCCGGCCGTGCTGCGCCGCTGGCGGGACTGGATCTCCGCGGCGCCGACCTCGGTGTCCAGCTCGCTGGCGATCGTCAACTTCCCGCCGCTCCCGGAACTGCCCGAGCCGCTGCGCGGCCGCACCGCCGTGCATGTGCGGTTCGCGCACGTCGACGACGCCGAGGACGCCGGCGCGCTGCTCGCCCCGCTGCGGGCGGTGGCCACCCCGGTCCTCGACACCGTGACCGAGATGGTCTACCCGGCGCTGGGATCGATCCACGCCGACCCCGCCGACCCGATGCCCGGCATGGAGCGCTCGGCGCTGCTGCGGGAGCTTCCGGACGCCGCCCTCGACGCCCTGCTCGCCGTCGCGGGTCCCGCCGGGGCGCTGCCGATCGCGCTCGCCGAGGTCCGGGCCATGGGCGGCGCGCTCGGTGTGCCGCCCGAGACCCCCAACGCCGTCGCGGGCCGCGACGCCGCGTTCACCCTGTTCACCGTCGGGGTGCTGGTGCCGCCCATCGCCGACGCGGTGCCCGGAGCGCTCGAGGCCGTCGTCGGGGCGATGGCGCCGTGGGCCACCGGCGGTGCGCTGATGAACTTCGCGGGCGGCGTGGACGGTGTCCCGGCCGCCCGGGTGGCGAACGCGTGGACCCCGGCCCAGCGGGCCCGGCTCGCCGAGATCCGCGCGGCATACGATCCCAGCGGCGTCTTCGCGCCGGCCGCGCGATGGGCGGCAACGGCGCTCTGAGCTGCCCAGCGATCCCTCGGCTCGACGACGGAACGGTCCGGCGCGGCAGCGCCTGCCCTGATGATCCCGGTGCGGCCGCGCCTACCCTGATGATCCCGGTGCGGCAGCGCCTACCCTGATGATCATGGAGTCGAGGGATCTGCGTGTCTCGGACGCCGAGCGCGAACACGTCGGGACGCTGCTGCAGCGCGCGGTCGGGCAAGGGATGCTGTCGCTGGGGGAGTTCACCGAGCGCATGGACACCGCGCTCGCCGCCAAAACCCGCGGGGAACTGAACGCCGTGCTCGTCGACCTGCCCGGAGTGCAGGTGCGGCCCGAGTACCTGCCACATCCGGCGCAGCCCGCC
>NZ_JAALEH010000171.1:0-4735 GCF_011058195.1 Rhodococcus sp. 14C212
ACCGGCACCGGCGTCGACCTCGAATTCGCCTACGCCACCGACCTGTACGACGCCGGCACCGTCGCCGCGTTCGCCGACCGGTACGTCGCGATCCTGCGCGCCGCCGTCGCCGACCCGGCCGTGCGGATCGGCCACATCGACCTGCTCACCGAGCGGGAGCGGGCCGCGCTCGTCCCCGCCGCCGGCCCCGAGCCCGCCCCCGCGCGGACGCTGTGGCGGTGGCTGGCCGCGGGTGCCGAGCGGGCCGACAATGTGGTGGCCGTGCGCGACGGCTCGACGGAACTGACGTACCCGCAGCTGGTTTCGCGCGCCGACGCGCTCGCCGCCCGGCTCCGCGCCGCCGGTGCCCGGCCCGGCACGGCCGTCGCGTGCGCGCTGCCCCGCTCGCTCGACTCCGTCGTCGCCGTGTGGGGCATCGCCCGGCTCGGCGCCGCGCCGATGCTCGTCGACCCCGCCCAGCCCGCCGCGCGGCTCGCTGCGATGCTCGGCGACGCGACCGTCGGCGTCACCGGCGCCGCGCACCTGCCGTCGCTGCCCGCCGCCGTGACGTGGCTCGACGTCGCCGGCTCCCACGGTGGCGGCTTTCACGATGGCGGCTCCCACGGTGACGGTGTCGAGGTGGCCGACCCGGATCCCGGCGCGCCCGCGTACCTGGTGTTCACCTCCGGCACCAGAGGAAACCCCAAGGGCGTCAACATCACCCACCGCGGCGTGAGCGCCCTCGTCGAGGACCTCGCCGAGCGGTTCGCCGCCGCACCCGGCGACCGCATGCTGCACGTCGCGTCGCCGAGCTTCGACGCGGCGATGCTCGAGCTGCTCGTCGCGGGCACCTCCGGCGCGACCCTCGTCGTCGCCGGGCCCGACGCGTACGGCGGCGACGCCCTCGCCGACCTGCTCGCCGGCGAGCGCATCACCCACGCGTGCGTCACCCCGTCGGCGCTGGCGACCGTGCCGCCGCGCGCGCTGCCCGACCTGCGGGTGCTCATGCTCGGCGGCGAGGCCGTCAGCGGCGAGCTCGTCGCCCGGTGGGGTGCGGGCCGTCGCCTCTACAACGGCTACGGCCCCGCCGAGGCCACCGTCTTCGCCACCTGTTCGTCGCCGCTGGTACCCGGCGCGGACGTCGTGATCGGCACCCCCGTGCGCGGCGTCGAGGCTGTGGTGCTCGACGAGCGGCTGCGGCCCGTGCCCACCGGCGTCGCAGGGGAGCTGTACCTGGCGGGGGAGCGGCTCGCCGACGGCTACCGCGACGACCCGGGCCGCACCGCAACCCGATTCGTCGCCGCCGACGGCGGTCGTCGCCGGTACCGCACGGGCGATATGGCCCGCTGGGCCGGTGTGTCCTTCGGGCGGCCGGAACAGCCCAAAGGACACACCGGCGACGGGGTCGCCTTGCGGTTCGTGGGCCGCAGCGACGATCAGGTCAAGCTGCGGGGCGTGCGCATCGAACCGGGGGAGGTCGATGCCGCGCTGCGCGGCGTGGCCGGGGTGCAGCAGGCGGCGACCGTGGTGCGCGACGGGGCGCTCGTCTCCTACGTCGTGCCCGCCGGCGTCGACGCCGACGACGCGCGCCGACGGCTGCGGCAGTGCCTGCCCGCCCACCTCGTGCCCGTCGCCGTCGTGCCGCTCGACGCGGTGCCGCGCAACGCGCACGGCAAGCTCGACGTCGCGCGGCTGCCCGCCCCCGACCTCGGCGGGCGCGACGAGCCCGGCACCGGGACCGAGGCGCTCGTCGCGCGGGTCTACGGCGAACTGCTCGACTCGCCGGTCGGCCGGACCGACGACTTCTTCGCCGTGGGCGGCAACTCGCTGCTCGCGACCGTGCTCGTGGGCCGGCTGCGCGAGGAGACCGGCCTCGCCGTGCCGCTGCGGCTGATCTTCGAGCACCCCACCGTCGAGGGGCTCGCCGCCGCGCTCGACGCCGGCGGACTCGACGTCGACGCCGGGCCGGTGCCCGTCCACCCGCGCCCCGCCCGGATCCCGCTCAGCCGGGCGCAACGTCGCCTGTGGGGGCTGAGCCGGCTCGACCCCGACGCCTACCTGCTGCGCGCCGACGTGCGCCTGACCGGCCCGCTCGACGTGCCCGCCCTCGAGGCCGCGCTCGGCGACGTCGTGGCCCGGCACGAGATCCTGCGCACCCGCATCGTCGTCGACGAGCAGGGCCCGCACCAGGTCCTGGCGGACCGTGGTGTCCATTGGGACCTCGAGGGGACCGAAAGGACACCACGGCGCCTGCGCCTGACCGTGGATCACGCCGCGGCGGACGGGGCGTCGCTCGCGCCGCTGCTGCGCGACCTCGCCGTCGCCTACGCCGTCCGCGCGGCCGGGCAGGCGCCGCGGTGGGAGCCGCTGCCGCTGCAGTACGCCGACTACGCGCTGTGGGAACAGGCGCGCGGGATCCCGGAGGTGGACGCCGCGCACTGGCGGCGCGCCCTCGACGGGCTCGACCCGGTCGAGCTACCCACGGAGGCCGGGTATTCGGAGACGGAGTCTGCGGAGCAGGAGGCCGGGACCGTCGCGTTCGAGGTGCCCGCCGACGTGCGCGCCGGGATCGCCGACCTCGCGCGGGCCCACGGGGCCACCGAGTTCATGGTGCTGCACGCCGCGCTGTCGGTGCTGCTCGCCCGCGTCGGCGCCGGACACGACGTCGCCGTCGCCGCCGTGGTCTCCGCCCGGCGGTGGGCGCAGGTCGAGGACCTCGTCGGCCCGTTCCTGGAGACCCTCGTGCTGCGCGCCCGCGTGGAACCCGACATGCCGTTCGCCGGGCTCCTCGCGCAGGTCCGCGACTTCGACGTCGCCGCCCTCGACCACGCCGGGGTGCCGTACGAGCAGATCCTCGCCGGGCTGCCCGGCCGCGCCCCCCAGGTCGCGCTCGCCCTGCAGGACTTCGCCCTCGCCCCCATCCGGATCGGGGACCTCACCGTCGAGGCCGAGGAGATCGTCCGCGGCGCACCGAAGTTCGACCTGCAGTTCGCGTTCGCGCCCGCCGCGGACGGCTACGCCGGCACCCTCGTGCACGACGCGTCGCGGTTCGCCGGACCCACCGCGCGACGGCTCGCGGACCGGTTCGTCGCCGTCCTGCGGCACCTCGTCGCCGCGCCCGGCACCATTGTCGGCGACCTGCCCGTCGACCGTCCCGCCGCGCCGCTGACCGGCGCCGCCCCCGCCCCGGCCCGACCCCTGCCGGACCTGCTGCGCGCCACCGCCGCCGCGCACCCCGACCGGGAAGCCCTGCGCGAGGGCGACACCGCGCTGACCTACCGCGACCTCGACGCCCGCTCCGACGCGCTCGCCGACGACCTGCGCGCCGCCGGCACCGGCCCCGGCACCGTGGTGCCGATCGACCGGCCCCGCGGCCTCGATCACGTGCTGCGGCTGTGGGCCGTCACCAAGACCGGCGCCGTGTTCACCAGCGCCCCCGACGCGGCCGGCCCGGTGCCGGCGAACGTCGCGTACGTCGTGTCGACCTCCGGCTCGACCGGGGCGCCCAAGCGCGTCGCCGTCACCCACGCCGGCCTCGCCCCGCTCGCCGCCGAGGTCGCCCGCCGCTACCGCGTCGGACCCGGCGACCGCGTGCTGCAGGGCTACCACCCGGCGTTCGACGCGGCCCTGCTCGAGATCCTGCTCGCCCACACCACCGGCGCGACCCTCGTCGTCGCCCCGCCGGAGGTGTACGCGGGGGCGGACCTGCAGCGGCTGCTGCGCGCGCAGCGCATCACCCACTACCTGTCCACCCCCGCGGTGCTCGGCACCCTCGACCCGCACCGGCTGCCCGACCTGCGCGTCGTCGCGTCCGGCGGCGAAACCCTGCCGCCCGCGCTCGCCGCGCGCTGGTCCGACGGCCGGCACATGCTCGATGCGTACGGACCCACCGAGACCACCATCGTCGCGACCCTCACCGACGTCGACGGCCGCGGCGGCATCGGCCGGCCCGTCCCCGGCACCGTCGCGCACGTGCTCGACGCCCGGCTGCGCCCGGTGCCCGACGACGCCGTCGGTGAGCTGTACCTGGCCGGGGCGTCCGTCGCGCTCGGGTACCTCGGCGCCCCCGCGCTCACCGCGCAGCGGTTCGTCGCCGCACCCGGCGGCACCCGCCGCTACCGCACCGGCGACCTCGTGCACCGCCGCCCCGACGGCACCCTCGCCTTCCGGGGCCGCACCGACCGGCAGCTCAAGGTCCGCGGCGTGCGCATCGAACCGGGGGAACTCGAGGCCGCCCTGCTCGCGCAGCCCGGCATCCGGCACGCCGTCGCGCTGGCCTCGGACGGTGCGCTCGTCGCCTTCGCCGCCGCCGATCCGGGCGTCGAACCCGGCCGCGTGCTCGCCGGGCTCGCCGACGTGGTGCCGCCGCACCGCATGCCGACGCGGCTGCGGCTGCTGCCGGAACTGCCTACCACCGTCAACGGCAAGCTCGACACCGCGGCCCTGCGCGACGTCGACACCGCGGCCCTGCGCGACCTCGACACCGCCCGGGACGCAGCCGCCGACGACCGGCCGCTCACCGACGTCGAGGACCTCGTCGTCACCGTCGCCGAGAGCGTGCTCGGCGCCCGGCCCGACATCCACGCCGGGTTCTTCGCCGCCGGCGGTGACTCGCTGTCGGCCGTCGTCCTCGCCGCGCGCCTCGCCGACGGCCGGCACATGCTCGATGCGTACGGACCCACCGAGACCACCATCGTCGCGACCCTCACCGACGTCGACGGCCGCGGCGGCATCGGCCGGCCCGTCCCCGGCACCG
>NZ_JAALEH010000172.1:0-4648 GCF_011058195.1 Rhodococcus sp. 14C212
CCCCGGATCAGTACCCCACGCCGAGGTCCCGGGGGTGGTAGCCCTCCGGATACCCCGGATAGGTGCGGTTGTTGGGGTTGCTCGCCGCCCGCGAGATCCGTCGCTTGGGCAGCCGGCGCACCACCGCGGACCGGGCGCGCAGCGCGGCCTCCGCGACCGCCCGGACCCGAGCAGAGCCCTGCGGGAACCCGAACGCCGCGGCCATCCGCTCGTCGATCAGCGCGTACACCGCCGTGGCGACGGCGGGTGCGAGCGCTTTCGGATACCACGACTGGAACAGCCGCAGGGTGTAGGTGCCGATGCGGTGGTTGTCGTCGCTGTACGTGAAGTGCTCGTCCTCGTAGTCCAGCTTGAACCGCTGGAACTCCTGGTAGGACTCCGGAATGTCCTTGATGCCCATCCGGATTCCCACCTGCCGGTAGAAGTGGAACGAGGCGAGGCGCTCGTGCGGGTGCAGCCGCCGCCAGCCGTAGCGGTCGATCCAGTCGATCGGGTCGTAGACGAACGTCGAGAGCACGTAGAGCATGTCGTCGTTGTCGATCGAGTACCTGCCGTGCATCCGGTTGACGTTGCGCAGCGACTCGCGGCCCCGATCGGAGTCGTAGCCGTGCTCGACGAGCTCGGACATCAGGATCGCGGTGTCGTCGTAGCGCTTCTGCGGGCGGTGCTCGAACTCGCCGGTGCGGGCGAGCAGCGCGGAGATGCTCGGCACGCAGTAGGTACGGAACAGCGCGAACTCGAGCGACCGTTGGTAGTCCCACGGGAACTCGTAGCCCGCGGTGATCCGCAGAATGTCCTGATGGTGGGTCACCGGGTCCAGACCCTCGATCACCTTCAGCCAGCCGAACCGGCCGGGCCCGGCATGCGGGTCCCGGTTCGGTGCCGGGAAGGTGGTGGCCTTCTCCGTCCGGGCGTCGGGGCGGGCGGCGACGGACGCGCCGCGCGTGCGTTCCTGGGTGCGGTCGGGGGAGGTCGACGTCATCGGTGTCACCGTCCGTGCCGGGTCTTGAGCATCCACGCGGCGATCTTCATGTCCCGGGCGGTGCGCTCGAGGGTGAGCAGGTTCAGCGGGGCCCGGAACCTCTCGACGGTCACCGACTTGGGCCGGCTGAATTCGCGCAGGCCGTCGGCGCCGTGGATGCGGCCGAACCCGGATTCGCCGATGCCGCCGAACGGCAGCGACGGGATGCCCGCGAAGCCGAGCACCGAGTTCACCGACACCATGCCGGTGCGCAATCGGTCGGCGATCTTGCGTCCGTGGGATCGGTCCTTGGTGAACACCGACGCGCCGAGGCCGTAGTCGGTGGCGTTGGCGCGCTCGACCGCCTCGTCGACATCGCGCACCTTGTTGACGACCACCGTCGGGCCGAAGGTCTCCTCGCACACTGCGGAGGACCGCTCCGGCACGCCGGTGAGGATCACCGGATCGACGTAGCGGTCGTGCACCGACTCGCGGCCGCCGACGACGGCCTCGGCACCGTGATCGAGCGCGTCGTCGATCTGGCCGCGCACGATGTCGATCTGCCGGGGCAGCGTCATCGGCCCGTAGCTGGCCTCGTCGGTGCCGCCGGGGCGCACGCGCTCGATGGTGGCGGTGAGCTTGTCGAGGAACTGCCGGTATACCGGTTCCACGACGTAGATGCGTTCGACGCCGGCACAGGTCTGGCCCGCATTCCCGAACGCGCCGAACGCGGCCATCTCCACAGCCTTGTCGAGGTCGGCGTCCTCGGCGACGATCATCGCGTCCTTGCCGCCGCACTCGGCGACGAGCGGGGTGAGGGTCTCGGCGCACACGGCCATGACCTTGCGGGCGGTGGCGCCGGAGCCGGTGAAGGCGATCTTGTCGACGCCGGAGCGGGCGAGTGCCGCACCGGTCTCGCCGAGTCCGGTGATCACCTGGAACACCGGCTGCGTGGGAGCGAGCGCGTTCCACTTCTGCTCGAGCCACCTGCCCACGCCCGGGGTCAGTTCGGACGGCTTGAACACGACGGCGTTGCCTGCGGCGAGCGCGTAGGAGATGGAACCCATCGGGGTGTAGACCGGGTAGTTCCACGGTCCGATGACGCCGATCACGCCGAGCGGCTGGTACTCGAGAGTGGCCTGCTGGTTGGCGCTGGCCAGGCCGGACGGGACCCTGCGCGGGCGCAGCACCTTCTTGGCGTTGCGGGCGGCCCAGTCGAGGTGCTCGATCGCGAGCAGCACCTCGAGGAAGGCGTCGCCGCGCGGCTTGCCGGTCTCGGCGGAGACGAGGGCCGCGAGGGATTCGGCGTCGGCGGCGACGGCCTTCTTGAACTCGAGCAGCCACTCCCGGCGGCCGCGGAAGCCCTGGGTGGCCCACCAGCGGGCGGCCGATCGAGCGCGGTCGACGGCGGCGGCCACGTCGGTGGCGTCGGCAATCGGGTACTCGGCGAGGACGGAACCGTCGCGCGGGTCGAGGCTGGCGAAGGTGGCGGACGGGGGAGCGGGCGACGGCGTGTCGGTGGTGCTGAGGTCCTGGGTCATGGAGTGACGCTTCCTTCACTGGGTCACATCAAATATATTTGATGTGATTCACTGTCGTGAATCTCACACTAGGCGGCGCGCCCGGCGTCGACAACCCCCCACTACTTGTCCAGGCCAGGAGGTCGATCCCATGCACACCAATCTCGCCGAACTCACGCCGGAGCAGCAGGACTTCGCGGCGGCCGTCGCCGACTTCTGCCGCCGCGAGGTGGGCACCCGCGCCCAGCGCGACGCGCTCACCGACCACGGCACACACAGCCACAGCCAGGAGCTGTACCGGAAGATGGCCGCCCTCGGCTGGCTCGGCGTGACCGTCCCCGAGGAGTTCGGCGGATCCGCCGGCAGCACGGTCGACCTGTGCATCCTGCTCGAGCAGACCACGCGGGGTATGGCACCCATCGGCGGCATCGGCCCCACCCTCATCACGGGCGCCGCCTACGAGAAGTTCGGCACCCAGGCGCAGAAGGAGACCGTGCTCGGCGGCATCGTCGAGGGCCGGTCCCAGTCCATCTCCATGTCCGAGCCCGAGGCCGGTTCCGACGTCGGCGCACTGACCTGCCGCGCCGAGAAGGTCGACGACGGCTGGCTGATCAACGGTCAGAAGACCTGGTGCTCGAACGCGCACTTCGCCGACAACATCCTGCTCGTCGCCCGCACCGACCGCAGCGGCGCGAAGCACCAGGGCCTGACCATGTTCCATCTGCCGGCCGACACTCCCGGCCTGAAGATCAGCGGCATCGACACGATGGGCGGCAAGGAGGTCAACGACCTCTACCTCACCGACGTGCACCTGCCGGCGGACGCCGTCGTCGGCGAGGTCGGCAACGGCTGGACCCAGCTGATGGCCGGACTGAACACCGAGCGGCTCATCCTGGCCGCGATGATGCTCGGTACCGCGCAGCGCGCTTTCGACGACGCCCTGCAGTTCGTCACCGAGCGCAAGCAGTTCGGCCGCCCGGTCGGCACGTTCCAGGCGATCCGCCACCGGGTCGCGGACCTGGCCACCGAGATCGAGGCGACCCGGCTGCTGGTGTACCGCGTCGCGCGCCTCGTCGACGCCAACCCGGGCAAGCTGTTCCCGCGCGAGGCGTCCATGGTCAAGCTCAAGGCCACCGAGGTCGCGAAGAAGACCGCCCTCGAAGGCATGCAGATGATGGGCGGCTACGGGTACGCCACCGAGTTCGACATGGAACACCACGTGCGCAGGACGATCGTGTCGACGATCTTCGGCGGCACCAACGAGATCCAGCGCGACATCATCGGCAAGAGCTACGGGCTGTAGACCGATGGCGGCACCGGCCCGAGCGTCGCGCGGACTGCGGCGACGGCCCCAGCTCTCCGAGGAGGTCGCGACCCACCTGCGCGGGCTCATCATCTCCGGAGCGCTGCGGCCCGGCGACTTCGTGCGGCTCGACGAGACCGCCGCCGAACTCGGGGTCAGCATCACCCCGGTTCGGGAGGCGCTGCTGACGTTGCGCGGCGAGGGCTTGGTGCAGTCGGTGCCCAACCGCGGCTACGTCGTCTCGCCGCTCGACCGGGGCGACGTGGCCGACATCTTCTGGCTGCAGAAGCAGATCGCGGTGGAACTGGCCCTGCGCGCGCTGCGGACCGCGGAACCCGCGGACCTCGAGCGGTTGAGCGCCCTGAACGATGCGCTGTGCCTGGCCGTCGAGTCCGGAGAGACACAGCGGATCGCCGACGCGGAGTTCGAGTTCCACCGGGATCTGAACCGGATCGCGACCAGCCCGAAGCTCGCCTGGTTTCTCTACAGCGCGGCGCGCTACACCCCCTACCGGCTCTACGCGGCGGATCCGGCTTGGGGCCGGCTCGCTGTCGCGTCCCACGCCCGGCTGATCGACGCGTTCCGCAGGGGGGACCGCGCCGAGGTGGTCGCGCAGACCGAGGTGCAGTTCGACGATGCGGTGGCCCGGTTGCTGGCCCACCTGGACCGGATCGAAGCGCGGGGCTGAGGCCCAACGTGGTTGGGGCCGAATGTCACATCGCTTCGCTTGGATCGAAGCGATGATGCTCCTATGTTCCGTCAAGGGGGTTTGGGGTTCCGGTGGTGGTGAGCAGGCGGAAGACTTCGCGGGCTACGGCACGTTTGAGGCAGCGGATGATCTCGCGGGTGCTTTTGCCTTCCGCG
>NZ_JAALEH010000173.1:0-4519 GCF_011058195.1 Rhodococcus sp. 14C212
CTGCGGGGGGTTGGGTTCGCCGCCCTGGTTGTTGGGCTCTTTGCTGGGGTCGTAACCGCCGGTCGTCATCGGATCCTTCTCGGTGGGGAGGGTGGAGCCAATCGCGTTGTCGACTGCGCACACTACGTCCGACGCGCCCGAATTGCACGATCACCGGAACTTCCGCGAGCCGGACGACCGGCGCGAAACGGACCACGCGGCGGTGCCGGCCGCGCGGACCCCGGCGGGCTGTCGCGCTGCACCGATACCGGTCACCAGCTGCCGTCGTACACCCACGGCTCCCGGGGGAGCCGGGACGGATCCCATCGTTCGAGCAGCAGTTCCGGCGTGACGGGCTCGTCCTTGTCCGCCAGGTCGAGCGAGACCGCGATCCGGCTCAGCACGTCGGCCGCGGTGTGGCCCAGCGCCGCCTGGTCGGTGAGCGTCACGGCACCGTCACGCTTGGCGAGGCGTTTGCCGTGCACGTTCAGCGCCAGCGGCACGTGCGCGTAGGTGGGTACCGGAAGCCCGAGCAGCGCCGCGAGATAGGCCTGCCGCGGTGCCGAGGTGAGCAGGTCGTCGCCGCGTACCACCTGGTCGATGCCCTGCGCCGCGTCGTCGACGACGACGGCCAGGTTGTAGGCGGGGATGCCGTCGCCGCGGCGCAGCACGAGGTCGTCGACGACACCGGTGAAGCTGCCGTGCACCACGTCCGCCACGGTGAAGGTGGAGGCGCCAGACCGCAGGCGCAGCGCGGCCGGCCGTCCCGACGCCCGTTTCGCCTCCCGCTCGGCCTCGGTGAGATTCCGGCAGGCTCCGGGATAGGCGCCCTGCGGGGCGTGCGGCGCGGACGCCGCGTGGTGGATCTCGCGTCTCGTGCAGAAGCACTCGTAGGTCAGGCCCGCGCGGGTGAGGCGGGCGATCGCGGCGTCGTAGAGGGGCAGCCGCCGCGACTGGTGGACCACCTCGTCGTCCCAGTCGAGGCCCAGCGCGGCGAGATCGGCGAGCTGACGTTCCTGCGCGCCGGGCCGGACCCGGTCCAGATCCTCGACGCGGATCAGGAACCGCCGCCCGGTGCTCCGGGCGAACAGCCACGCGAGGACCGCCGTGCGCAGGTTCCCGACGTGCAGGTCGCCCGAGGGACTCGGGGCGAACCGGCCGGCCCCCGCCCGCGTGTCCCCTGCCGAATGTGACATCTGGTCAGACTATCGAGCACGATGTCACATTCGGTCACCTGGACGCGGGGTGGATCACGCGGCGGGCCGGCCGAGCAGAACCTGGCGTTGGGCGTGCACGGTCTCGCGGATCGCCGCGACGACGGCGGCGACCTCGGGCCGGCGCAGCGTCTCCGACCGCGCCACCATCCAGTAGTTCAGCCGCGCCTCCACCTCCGCCGGCAGGATCCGCACCAGGTCGGTGTGCCGGTCGGCCATGAAGCACGGCAGCAACCCGAGTCCGGCCGCGGCGCGGGTGGCCTCGACGTGGACGAACACGTTGGTCGAACTCACCGACTCGTGCATGTCCGGGGCGATGCGACGGGCCAGGTCCAGGTCGTCGACCTGCAGCATCGAGTCGATGAAGTACACCAGGGGGTGACGGCTCAGCTCGCGCACCGTCGTCGGGGCGCCGTGTTCGGCGACGTAGTCCCGCGCCGCGTACAGGCCGAGGGTGTAGTCGGCCAGCCGGTGCGCCTCGGCGCGGTGCACCTGGGGGCGTCCCACCACCACCTCGAGGTCGAGGCCGGACCGTTGCTGCGACGCGCGGCGCGTGGCCGCGACGATCTCCACCGCCACGCCCGGGTGCCGTCGCCGCACCAGCGCACCGGCCGGGGCCGCGATATAGGCGCTGAAGCCGTCGGTCGCCGAGACCCGGACGACGCCTTCGAGCCCGCGGTCCCCGTCGGGTCCTGCCAGCCCCGCGACGGCGGCCTCGATCCGCTCGGCCGCGGCGAGAGCCGAGCGGCCGAGCTCGGTGAGCTCCCATCCGCCCGACGCGCGGGCCAGCACGCGCCCGCCGAGGCTCTTCTCCAGCGCCGAGATGCGACGGGCGATGGTCGTGTGGTTGACGCCGAGATCGTCGGCGGCCGTCGTGAAACGGCCCGTGCGGCCGACGGCCAGCAGAACCAGCAGGTCATCGGCCGACGTCGCACTCATGTGTGCATTATTGCAGATCTACTCTGCGGATCGCGTCATTGTGCATGCAGATCTGTGCATCAATACTCGGCACATGCGTTCAGAAGTGTTGCCCGTCACAGTCGAACCGAGGAGGACGAACTCATGAGCGTCGAACAGGCACGGCCCGACGGCCGCACACCGGACGAGACCCCCACCTCGGGCCTGCGCAAGGTCGTCGGCGCCTCGATGGCCGGCACCGTCGTCGAGTGGTACGAGTTCTTCCTCTACGGCACCGCCGCCACCCTGGTATTCTCCAAGGTCTTCTTCCCCGACACCGGCAACGAGCTCGACGCCATCATCGCCGCGTTCGTCACCTACGCCGTCGGCTTCGTCGCACGGCCCCTCGGCGGCGTCGTGTTCGGCCACTTCGGCGACAAGTTCGGCCGCAAGAAACTGCTGCAGACCAGCCTCGTGCTCGTCGGCGTCGCCACCTTCCTCATGGGCTGCCTGCCCACTTTCGGTGCCATCGGCTACTGGGCGCCCGCGCTGCTCGTCACGCTGCGTTTCGTCCAGGGCTTCGCTGTGGGCGGCGAGTGGGGCGGGGCGGTGCTGCTCGTCGCCGAGCACAGCCCCAACCGTTCCCGCGGCTTCTGGGCGTCGTGGCCGCAGGCCGGCGTGCCGATGGGCAATCTCGTCGCCACCGTCGTCCTGCTGGTCCTGACCACCACGCTGTCCGACGCGGCGTTCCTCTCGTGGGGCTGGCGCATCGCGTTCTGGCTGTCGGCCGTCATCGTGCTGGTCGGCTACTACATCCGCACCAAGGTCACCGACGCGCCGATCTTCCTCGAGGCCCAGCGGGAGTCGGAGCAGCTGAAGTCCAGCTCGTACAGCGTCGTCGAGGTCCTCAAGCGATACCCGCGCGGCGTGTTCACCGCCATGGGCCTGCGCTTCGCCGAGAACGTCATGTACTACCTCGTCGTCACCTTCTCGATCACCTATCTCAAGGTGGTCGTCGGTGCGGACACCTCCACCATCCTGTGGTGGATGCTCGCCGCGCACGCCGTGCACTTCGCGATCATTCCCGTCATCGGGCGCCTGTCCGACGCCTTCGGCCGCCGCCCGGTGTACATGGTCGGTGCCGTCACCGCCGGCACGTGGGGCTTCTTCGCCTTCCCGATGATGGACAGCGGGCACAACGCCCTGGTCATGTCCGCCATCGTCATCGGCCTGGTGTTCCACGCCTTCATGTACGCCGGCCAGCCCGCGATCATGGCCGAGATGTTCCCGACCCGTATGCGCTACGCGGGTGTCTCGCTCGGCTACCAGGTGACCTCCATCGTCGCCGGCTCGCTCGCGCCGATCATCGCGACCGCGCTGCTCAGCCGCTACGGCAGCGCTGTGCCCATCGCGATCTACCTGGCCGTGGCGTCGGTGGTGACGATCATCGCCGTCGTCGCCGCCCGCGAGACCAAGGGCCTCAGCCTGCGCGACGTCGATGCCGCGGATGCCCGCGCCGTCGGCGCCGAGAAGACGGCGGTGCCCGCATGAGTGCCCGCACCGCGTTGATCACCGGCGGCGCCGGCGGCATCGGGGCGGCATGCGCACGGGAACTGGCCGCCCGCGGCGTGCAGGTCACCGTCGCCGACGTCGACGAGGTCGCCGCCAAGACCCTCGCCCACGAGATCGGCGGGCAGGCGTGGGCGGTGGACCTGCTCGACACCGACCAGCTCGACGGGCTCCGGCTCGAGGTCGACATCCTCGTCAACAACGCCGGCATCCAGGTCGTCCGCCCGATCGAGGAGTTCGCCCTCACCGACTTCCGCAGGATCCAGACGCTCATGGTGGAGGCGCCCTTCCTTCTGGTGAAGGCGGCCCTGCCGCACATGTACGACCGGGGCTTCGGACGCATCGTGAACGTGTCGTCGGTGCACGGCCTGCGCGCCTCGTCCTTCAAGTCCGGATACGTCACCGCCAAGCACGCCCTCGAGGGGCTGTCGAAGGTCACGGCCCTCGAGGGCGGTCCACACGGCGTCACCAGCAACTGCGTCAACCCGGGCTATGTGCGAACGCCGTTGGTGGAGAAGCAGATCAGCGACCAGGCCCGGCTGCACGGCATCGACGAGGAGCGAGTGCTCGCCGACGTGCTGCTCACCGAGCCGGCGATCAAGCGGCTCGTCGAACCCGCGGAGGTGGCCTCCCTCGTGTCGTGGCTGGCCTCGGACGGCGCCGGCATGGTCACCGGCGCCTCCTACACGATGGACGGCGGCTGGACCGCCCGCTGACCCACCCCTCTGTGTGTGTGGCCGAATGTCACTGTGAGTATGAAGTGGTCCGGTTGATACTGGACAGGTCTGGTGCGGTGGGGGTCTGACCCTGAATGTCACTGACGTCGCGAGACTGTCCTGGCGATGATGTGTCGACCCCCG
>NZ_JAALEH010000174.1:0-4275 GCF_011058195.1 Rhodococcus sp. 14C212
CACCCGCAGCAGGCACCGTCCCAGCAGGCACCGTCCCAGCAGGCACCCTCGCAGCAGGCACCGTCGCAGCCGTCGAGGGAAGAGCCGGCCCAGGTCCCGCGCGCGCAGGACCAGCGGTCTTCCCCGCCTGCCACGCCGCCGCTGCCCCGCCGGCAGCGCGGCGACGTGCCGCCCCCGGTGACCCAGGCGTACGTGCGCCCGCAGGTTCAGCCGCAACCGCGCTCGTCCGGCGCGCCCATCCGGGACCCGCAGGCGATCGAGAACTGGCTCTCGCAGCTGCGACGGGCCAACCCGCGGACGGCGGATCAGCCGGTCGCGGGCGACCGCCCGTCGACGACGCCTCCGCCGGAGCACCGCGGCCCCACCGGCAGGGTCGACGACTCCCCGGCGAACCGGCCGGAGACCGATGAGCAGGATTCGCAGCGCGGCCGGCACGGCGGTGCCGAGAACAGCCAGTCGATCAGCGTGAGTGAACTCATCGCGCGGCAGCGCCGCCGCTGACCGAGCGGGTCAGTCCTCGCCGGACCCCGGCTCCGCCGAGCCGGAGCCGGTCTCCGGGGTGGCGGAGCGTCCGGCGAACGCCTTGGCGTACCGGGTACCGGCGGCGAGCAGCAGCAGGCCCACCACGATGAAGGCGACGACCCGCCACACCCCCTCGAGGGCGGCGAGGTCGAACAGGAAGAGCTTGGCCAAGGCGGCGCCGGTCAGCGACAGCCCCGCGGCCAGCGCGGCGTGCGCGTACTCGGTGCGGGCGAGGCCGACCGCCAGCATCGCGGTCGCCGCGATCATCCAGCAGATGGTCGCCGCGGTGTGCCCGGCGACGAATCCGGCGTCCGCACCGCCCAGGAGGACGCCTGCCGTCACCAGTGCCGTGGTCACCGCGTACAGCACCACGAGGGCCGCACCGCTCCACATCCACGGGATGCCGCGATCCCGGACGAGGTGCAGTCGCGTCGCCGTCCAGGCCACCAGCACCGTGACCGCGGCGAGCAGGACCGCGGTGACGAGCGTGGTCGCGTCCAGCCGGTCCGCGGCCCGCACCCCGTCGGTGAGATTTTCGAGTTCGGCGCCGTCGTAGAACCTCAGGCCGCCGAACAGCCAGAAGCCGAGACCCGCGACGAACAGCAGCCGCGAGCGCATCGACGTGGCCGCGCCGGCGAAGCCGGCGGCGACGACGAGCAGCACCATCGCAGCCAGGTCGGTGCTCGCACCCGCGAGGCACGCGTGCAGCAGCGCGAACGCCGCCACCGCGACGGACGCCACCCGCAGCGGACGCGACCGGGGCCCGACGAGGGCGAACAGCACGAGGTACCCCGCGGCGGCCGTGCCCTCGAGCGCGACGGCGGGCCACCGGTCCAGCCGCAACCCGACGGCGAGCAGCGGCACCGCCGCGATCGCCAGGCACACCGCGGCGACGACGTCGCCCGGCTCCCGGCGCAGCAGCAGCACCGCGGTGCCGGCGACGAAAGCAGCGACCGCCACCGAGAACCCGACCAGCCAGGCGAGCTCGCCACGATCGGCAAGCTCGGCCCCGGCGATCGACACCAGCAGGACCGCGGTCATCGGCACGACCCGCGCGAGATGCAGCAGCGCCCAGTTGCGGTGCCACTGCGCCGGGAAGCTCGCGACGAGCAGCACCAGCAGGAAGCCGAGGAGCAGCAACGGATCACCGTCCGACAGGGTGGGCGCGAGCAGCGCGGCCCCGAGCACGAGCAGCACGGCCAGAATCCGGTCCGACCAGCGCACCGCGAGCGCGACCCCGGCGCCGGCGACGGCGAGCGCGGCCGCCAGACCGACGACCGCCGGCACCCACCGGTAGTAGGCGGTCGCGGCGAAGACCACCAGGTAGCCGCCCGCGAAACCGGTCGCGGCCAGAGCGGCACCGCCGACGCGTCCGCCGTCGCGGCGGTGTACCCGGATCCCGGCGGCCACCAGCGCGGCCGACAGCACCGCACCGGAGACGACGCGGGGCACGGGACCGAAGACACCGGCCTGCGCGGCGAGCACGAGCAGCATCACCACGCCGATGAGGGTGACCGCCACCCCGGCGACGGCGAGCAGGCGGCTGATCACACCGTCGCGCTGCCACCACGGTTCCCGTCGCCCCGCCGGCGGCCGCGGCGCGGCGACGGGCGGGACCGGCCGCGGTGGTGGAGCCGGGGTCCGCGACGTGGGGGGCGCGGGCGCCGGGGCCGGAGCGACGGCGAGGCGGTCGAGCTGGGCCCGTAGATGTGCGACGTGCGCGCCGACGGCGTACAGGTGCTGTTCGAGCGCGTAGCACTCGCCGGACAGCTGGGCGACGAGCCGCGGATCGAGGCCGGGCGGGGTCGGCGTACTCATCCCTACATCGTCCGCGGAGCGGCGTCCGGGGGCATGAGTATCGCTACCGGAAATGTGAGCTTGTGCGCCGCCCCTCAGGGCGGTGCTGGTGCGGACCCGAGTCGCAGTTCAGCCCACGATGCCCGCGGCGCGTGCCGCACGCAGCCAGTCGGGAAATTCACCCAGCAGGCGCCGGTAGAGTTCGGCATCGCTGACCTGGGAGAGGTCGTCGACGCTGAAGAACCCGGCGTTGTCGACCACCCGCCCTTTCATGGTGTCGAGCTTTTCGAGGACGCCGTAGTTCGCTCTGCCGAGGCCGACGAACTGCCAGAAGGCGGGCAGGCCGGATGCCTTCTTCATCAACGCGGTGATCGGGCCCTTCTTGTGGAAGCCGCCGTCGGTGAAGAACAGCACCAGCGTGGGCATCGACGCCCCCGCGGTGAGGGTGGAGATGATCTCTCCCATCACCGGCAACTCGTCGTTGTAGCCACCGATCTGTTCGTAGTCGATGCCCCCGTGCACCCCACCGAGGTGCAGATACGTCGCGCACCAGGACTCGACATCGTGGACGGCGATGTCCGGCAGCCGGGCGAACGAGACCGCATACAGGTACGGCTCGAGGGTGCCGTCGTCGTCGACCTGCACCGCGATCGGCACCATCCTCTCGACGACCTGATGGATGCGTGTGCTGGTGTACTCGCGGTGCATGCTGCCGGTCTTGTCGATCACCAGGACGACCCGGGCCCGCACCCCGGCCGCCCTTGTCCAGCAGCACCCTGGCGACTTCCCGCTTGCGCAGGTCCAGCCTCTGCCGCTTCTCCAACGAGAGTTTCGCTTCGCCGGCAACGGTGCGCACACCATGGCTGTCCACGACCGCAGCCGGAGCAGCCGGCGGCACCACCGCAGCGGGTTCGGCAGTGGCGGGTTGATCGTCGACCTGCACCCCATGGTGGACCACCAGCGCCGACAGGCCCGTGTCCCACCCGGCGGAGACGTTGCGAAGCTTCCACGCGCCGTTGCGCCGATAGATCTCGAGCAGGACCGCCGCCCGCTCGGTGCTCAACCCCAGTGCGGGAGCCGTTGTCTCGCCCGCCGGGTGGCCGATCTGCACGCCCAGACCGGGCACGGCGGACAAGCTGCCCGGCACGCTGTCGTCGAGGGCGACCGCGACCGACAGCCGCTCGACCCCGGCGGGTATCGCGGTCAGATCGACACCGATCCGGTCGGCCGCGACCAACCGGACCGCGCCCTCCGGGGAGGCCGGCTGGTTGAAGAACACGAAATCGGCGTCGCTCCGGACACGCTGATCGGCGCCGAGCTGGAACACCATCAGATCGACCGTGCCCTGCCGGGCACCGGCCACCGCCACCGTCACCGGCCCCGAGGGGATGGTGGTGTTCTCGCCACGCGCAAGCTCTGCCATAAGCGTTCCGGCCCGGGGCGGGCCGTTTCCTTTCGTCGAACCGACAGGCGCCGCCACGCATTGTGGCCGACGCGGTCTGTATCTGCTCACCGACAGGCCCCGGGGTGTCGGAGCGCAGCCGGCTAGCCCAGCAGCTTGCGCAGCGTCGTCCCCAGCGGGTGCTTGACGTTGACGGAGCCGAGGCGGACGGTGCCGCCGACGATCAGATGCAGCGGGCCGAACGGGGGCCCGTTGCGCACCTTCGACTCGGCGCTCGCGGCGACGGTGTCGAGGCCGTTGATGTCGGCCGTGGCCTCGGCGGGAACGATCAGGGTGATGGAGCTGAGGTAGTCGTCGACCTGGATCCGCACCACCTGGGTGCGCATGACGGCCTCGGTGAAGTCGAGGGTCACCGAGGACATCAGGGTGTCGAGCCGCAGCACCGGTGGCACTTCCCAGCGGCCCTTGCGGCCGAGGTTGGACAACCGGCCGCGGATGGTGGGTGTCTGCATGTGCGAGGGCGGGGCGGGAGGCACCGGTCCGGGCATCGGCGG
>NZ_JAALEH010000175.1:0-3949 GCF_011058195.1 Rhodococcus sp. 14C212
GCGGGATCCCGGGGGTCGCTGCATGCGCCGCAGTCGCGTGCCAGTATTGACGGTGTGAGCTTCTCCGACGTGCCGCCGATCGGTCCCGAGGTCGTGCCGCTCGACGCGCGCGAGGCCGGTGAACGGGATCTCGGGCACGACGGCGACGTCTCGGCGAAGATCTGTTGATGGCCGCCTACCAGATCTGCGTCCGCTGCGGACACCGCTGGCCCGTGTCCTGGCAGCCCCGGCAGTGGTGCCCGGGCTGCCGCGGGTTGCTGCTGTCCCCCGACGACACCGCGGCCCCCGTTCCACCGGGGCGCCGCAACTTCCGCTGGGTGGCACGGCCGCCGCAGGCCCGCTCCGGCCAGGACGGTCCCCGGCCTCGGCGGCGGCCGGCGGGCCCGACTCCGCGCTACCACGAGGTGCCGCGCTGGGGCCTTGCCGATCCTCGCCCGGCCGGCGAGCCGTCGGCCCCGTCGCGTGAGGAAACCCTCGCGGACCTCGCCCCGACCCTGCTCGCCGGAACCGCTGTCGTGTTCGGCCTCGCCGCCGTCGCCGAGGCCGTCCGCTACGGGCTGCTGCTGTACAACCGCACACGCCTCGTCGACCCCCTCGCTCTCGCGGCGTCCGACGCCCTGGTGTGGGCCACCCAGTTGTGCGGCCCTGCCGTCGCCCTCGCCGCCGGGGTCGCGGCCACGCTGCGGCTGATCCGCGTGCGGCGACAGCTGTTCGCCGCCCGCGGGGTCGCCGACCCGCGCGGCCGGATCTCGCTGCTGCTCGGCTGCCTCGTGCCCGGCGTGAACCTCGCGATGCCCGGCGTCTTCCTCACCGAGATCACCGGTCCCGGCGACCCGCGGCTGCGACGAGCCGTGCGCACGTGGTGGGTGTTGTGGGTGCTCGGCGGCGTGCTGTTCGTCGTCAACGTGCTGTGGCGGCAGAGGGACACCCTGCAGGCGCAGGCCGACGGGGTGCTGCTCGCCGCGGTGACCGCCGCCCTCGCCGCGGCCGTCGCCGTCGCGGCACTGCATGTGGTGCGGCTGTTCGACGACGAGGACCTGCGCGGCCGTCCCCGTCGCCTGCCCCGCCGCACCGTCGCGACCGGCCCCAAGTACGAACCCATCGCGCCGATCGAACCGGTCGGCGCGCGCACCGACGAGGCGGTGGCCTCGTGACCGCGGCCGGCGAACCGCGCGTCGTCGCGCACCGCGGGGCATCCGCCGCCAGGGCCGAGCACACCCTCGCCGCCTACGAACTCGCGCTGCAGGAGGGCGCCGACGGTCTCGAATGCGACGTGCGGCTCACCCGCGACGGGCATCTCGTGTGCATCCACGACCGCACCGTCGACCGGACCTCCACCGGCAGCGGCCTGGTCAGCGAGATGACCCTCGCCCAGCTCGAGGAGCTCGACTACGGCACCCCCGGCGAGCCGGCGCGACTGCTGACGCTGCGGCAGCTGATCGAGCTGACCCTCGACTGGACCAGCCGGCCCGTCAAGCTGTTCGTCGAGACCAAGCACCCCGTGCGCTACGGCGGGCTCGTGGAGGCCAAACTCCTCGCCGAACTGGCCCGCTTCCGGCTCGCCACCCCCGCCTCCGCGGACTTCTCCCGCGTCGTCGTGATGTCGTTCTCGGCGGCCGCGGTGTGGCGCGTGCGCCGGTCGGCGCCGCTGCTGCCGACGGTGCTCCTCGGCGACACCTCCCACTATCTCGGGGGCAGCGCCGCCACCACCGTCGGGGCCACCGCGATCGGCCCCTCGATCCTCACGCTGCGCCAGCACCCCGAGCTCGTCGACAAGGCGGCTGCCGCGGGCCGCGCCACCTACTGCTGGACCGTCGACGATCCCGCCGATGTCGAACTGTGCCGCGACCTCGGCGTCGGCTGGGTGGCCACCAATCATCCGGGGCGCACCAAGCTTCTGCTCGGCGCTTCGCGCGGCGTGTAGTTTTGCGCCGTGGCCAAGAAGAGTAAGAGAAACAGCGGACCCAAGCCCGGCAGCAACCGTGCCGCGAAGCTCGAGCAGCGCCGGCTCGCCCGGGAGGCCGAGGCTGCCACGGTCAGCCGGCCGTTCGAGGGTCTCGCCCTCGAGTGCGATCTGGTGGCCCTGCGCGAGTTCGTTCCGTCGGCGGTGTTCACGTTGCCGTTGACCACGCCCGGCCGGGCCGTCCGCGCGGCCACCGTGCTGCCCGGCGCCGTCGCCGCGCTCGCCCGCGAGGAGGGCGACGAGACCACCGCGTACGTCGGGCTGCAGCTCGCCGCCGCCGGCCCCGACCCGGCCGCCGAACTCGGCGCCGCGATCGCGTGGGCCCGGGAGGCGGAGGCCGGGTCGTCGCTCGCCGTCGCCGAACCCGGTCCGGACGAGCCGCGCCTGCACGATCTGATCGACGTCGATGTCGTCCCGGAGATCACCGTGCATCAGGACTTCGACTGGTGGATCCCCGAGGGCGTCGAGGTCTCACCCGACGTCGCGCACACCGTCAAGCACGCCAACGACGCGATCATGCCGTCCGCGCGGCTCCAGGGCGAAGGCCTCGTCGCTGCGTGGTGGGTGGATGCCGGCGAGAAGGCGCACCTGCGCTGGGTGCGTCCGGAGGACGAGGACGCCCTGATGTCCGCGCTGTCGCGGGTGCACGCCGCGGGCGGACTGCACCTGGGGGAGGGCTCGCGGTTCGCCGGGTCGTTCCGCACCCACGGCCTGCTCGTGCCGGTGTTCGACCTCGACCCCGAGCGGCACCCCAACGAGTGGGTCGGCCCCACCGCCGAGTTCGGTGCCCGGCTCGACGAGGCCTTGGCGGTCGACGCGCCGCTCACCGCCGCCGAGCGGCGCTCGCGCGACGGCCTGCGCAGCCGTCAGGTCACCCTGCGCTGACCCGTCCCGTCGCCGGCCCCGGGCCGAGTTCGGGCCGAGTTCGGGCCGAGCGAATGTATCGTTCCGTCGGACTACGGAGATGAGCGATACATTCGCTCGGCTCCGGCGAGCGGGCTCACGACGGCGGCGTCAGCAGTTCCGGTGGGATCTGCTGGTCCCGGGCCAGGGCGTCGAAGAACGGCACGGCCCGCGACCGGTCCCACAGCAGCACGTTGCCGAGGCCGGAGACGTCCTCGAAGCCGCCGACCGGGACGGTGGCGGTCACCGTCTCGCCGCGCATCGCCCACCCGAGCCGGGCCAGGTGCCACATGTGGTCGCTCTCGTCGACGCGCAATGAGCCGGCGACCCCGGAGGCCAGAGACCACATTCGCACCGGGTTCAGCAGCGTGCTCAGGCCGGTGGCCTTGCTGAGCAGGGCGGACATGAACAGCCGCTGATTGTTCATCCGGTCGAGGTCGGCCAGCGCCGTCGCGCGGGTACGCACGAAGCCGAGGGCCTGCGGACCGGTGAGTTCCTGGCAGCCGGCCGGCAGTGAGATCCCCGCCAGCGGATCGTCGATGGCCTGCGGCAGGCACACGTCCACACCCCCGAGGTCGTCGACGATCGAGGCGAAGCCGCCGAACCCGATCTCGGCGTAGTGGTCGATGTGCACGCCGGTGGCGCCCTCGACGGTCTGCACCAGCAGTGCCGGACCACCCAGCGCGAACGACGCGTTCAGCTTGTCCTGGCCGTGGCCGGGGATCGGGACGTACGAGTCGCGGGGGAGGGACACCATCGTGGTGGCCCCGCCCCCGCTGGGCACGTGGATCAGCATGACCGTGTCGGTGCGGTCCGGGCCGGTCTCCCCGCCCGTCGCGAGTTCCTGCTCCTGCTCGGTGCTGAGGCCGGTGCGGCTGTCGGACCCCACGAGCAGCCAGTTGGTGCCCGGGGTGTCGCCGACGCGGTCGTCGTAGTCGGCGAGCGCGTCGACGCGGGTGAGCTTGCCGTCGAGGTAGACGGCACCGGCGCCGACGAGTGCGATCAGCACCAGCACGACGATCCCGGCGCGGCGCAGCAGGCGACGGGCGCCGACGGGGCGACGGCGCGGGGGCGGTTCGGGCG
>NZ_JAALEH010000176.1:0-3916 GCF_011058195.1 Rhodococcus sp. 14C212
CGGCAAGGAGGCCCGCGAGATCTACAAGCTCGACGAGCGCTACACCGACGCCGACGAGACCCTCGCCAAGATCGGCTTCGCACCCAACCGCCGCCCCGGCCAGCGCGGCTTCACCCAGCACGCCTGACGGAGCATCCGCGTGACCGGCGGGGCGTGACACCACACCCGGTGCCGCGCCCCGCCCCCGGGGCACGCGAAACCCCTTCTCCCACCAGCGGTCGGCCCCACACGTTCCACCCAGCCATCGCGCTTCTCTCACCACCCCACCCGAGGTTTAGGAAGATCATGTCGTCTCTCACCACCACCGCGCCGGAGCGGGCCGCGACCGTGTCGGCGCCGTCTCGCGGCAGCGGGCGATCCCGGTTCTACCCGTGGCTCGTCTTCGCACTCACCTTCGGGCTGCTGCTGTCGGACTACATGTCCCGGCAGGTCCTCAGTGCGGTGTTCCCGTTCCTGAAAGCCGAATGGTCGCTGTCGGATTCGAACCTCGCGTCGCTGAACAGCGTGGTCGCGTTGATGGTCGGGTTGCTCACCCTGCCGCTGTCGATGCTCGCCGACCGGTGGGGCCGGGTGCGCAGCCTCGTCGTGATGGCCGCGTTGTGGAGCGTGGCGACCCTGCTGTGCGCGGTGGCGGGCTCCTACGAGGAGATGCTCGGCGCCCGGTTCCTGGTCGGCGTCGGTGAGGCCGCCTACGGCAGCGTCGGTATCGCGGTCGTGCTCAGCGTGTTCGCGCCGCGGCTGCGGGCCTCGCTCTCGGGTGCGTTCATGGCCGGCGGTTCGTTCGGGTCGGTGATCGGCGTCGCATTCGGCGGGGTCATCGCCGTACAACTGTCCTGGCGCTGGTCCTTCGCGTCGATGGCGGTCTTCGGGCTGGTCCTGGTCGGGCTGTTCTGGGCGCTGGTCAGTGAACGCAAGCTCGCCCGCCACGCCGTCGACGACGACGCGAACACCACCCACACCGCTGCGCCGGGCACGGCTGCGCGTGCCCCGATCTCGAGCCTGTTCACCAACCCCGCGGTGCTGTGCGCCTACATCGGCGGCGGACTGCAGATGTTCACCGCCGCCGCGCTGATGGCCTGGCTGCCCAGCTTCTTCGGCCGCTCCTACGGGCTGGCCGCGGACAAGGCCGCCGCGATGGCCGCGGTCTTCGTACTGCTCATCGGCGCCGGCATGATCGTGTGCGGCATCGTCGCCGACCGGGTCGCCCGCATCGATCCGGCCCGCAAGTGGACGGTCGCGATCGCGATCAGCCTCGCCGCCGGGGTACTGCTGATCGTCGGGTTCCAACTGCCGGTCGGCACCGCGCAGCTGGTGCTGCTCGGACTGGGCGCGTTCTTCTCCGCCGGCTCCACCGGCGCGGTCACCGCGATGGTCGCCAACCTGACCCACCCCACCGTGCGGGCGTCGGCGTTCGGCACCACCACCCTGGCCAACAGCCTGCTCGGGCTGGCCGCGGGCCCGTTCGTGGTCGGCGTCCTCGCGGACAAGATCAGCCTCGCCAATGCTCTGCAGCTCGCGCCGCTCGTCTACCTGGGGGCCGTCGTGGTGCTGCTGGTCGGCAAGCGCGTCTACCCCGCCGGCGTCCGCAAGCTCGCCGCCCTGTCCGCCGCCCCCGCGCAGCAGACCGGAGCCGACAAGTGAGCATCCTCGACACCACGACCGTGGTGATCGTGCCGGGCCTGCGCGGCCACGTCGCCGAGCACTGGCAGACCCTGCTCGCCGCGCGGCTGCCGAAGGTGGCCACGGTCGAGCCGCTGCACCGCGACAAGTTCAGTCTCGCCGCCCGCGTCGCCGCCCTGGACGAGGTCGTCGCCGGCACGACCGGCCCGGTGCTGCTGGTCGCGCACAGCGCCGGTGTGATGATCACCGTCGCGTGGGCCCAGCGCCACCACCACCCCATCGTGGGCGCATTGTTGGCCACCCCGCCCGACCTCACCGTCGCACTGCCCGCCGGCTACCCCACCCCCGAACAGCTAGGCGACAACGGCTGGTATCCCACCCCGCGCACACCGCTGCGGTTTCCCAGCATCGTCGCCGCCAGCAGCAACGACCCGCTCTGTGGGTTCGACCGGGCCGCCGCTCTCGCGCGGCACTGGGGCAGCAGACTCGTCGACGCCGGACCGGTCGGGCACCTCAACCCCGCCGCCGGCTACGGCCACTGGCCCGCCGCCGAGGACCTCGTCCGCGAACTCGCCGAGGCACCGCAGCCCCAACCGGTCCCTCTCCGGGCCTGAGCCCCGGACCGTGGCGGCGAACCCGGCGATACCGACGTCGCGGTTCGCCGCCACGCTCCACAGCCCGTCGTCGATCCTGCTGACACGGGTGAGGACCTCCGTGCGTGCGGATACCGTGGATCCGACACGGACAGGTCAGGAGAGCGCCGAATGATCACACGGACCAGGTTCTTCTCCGTTCACCTCTCACGGTCGGCGCGATCGGGGCCGCCCCCGGACCCGCCGCCTCCGCCGGCGCCGTCCTCGGGCCTGTGGTGGCAACTGATCGCGGTCGCCGTCCTGCTCGGCGGCCTGGTAGTCGCCCTGGCCCTGCAGACCCCGACGTCGAGCACCCTGTCCTACAGCGACTTCGTGGACCGCGTCGACGCGGGCACCGTGGAGCAGGTGACGATCGACGACAAGGGATCGGTCGCCGGAACCCTTTCCGACGGCACCGAATTCGTCACCCAGCTGCCCACCGCGCTGGACCTCGCCGGACTCGACAACACGCTGCGGGCCAAGCAGGTCCGGATCAGCGCGGAACAGACCGACGACAGCCCGTGGGGGGCGATTCTGTTCAGCATGCTGCCCTTCGTCGTGTTCGCGGGACTGCTGCTGTGGGTCGGCCGCCGGGCGCAGCGCGCGTTCAGCGGAGGCGCCGGCGGTATCGGGGGCATCGGAGCGTTCGGCCGCTCGAAGGCCCGGGTGATCGAGGCGAACCGGCCGACCACCCGCTTCGCCGACGTTGCCGGATACGACGGCGTCAAGCAGGAGATCAGCGAGGTCGTCGACTTCCTGCGGGATCCGGAGAAGTACGCGGCCGCCGGCGCGAAGGGTCCCCGCGGGGTGCTGATGATCGGCCCGCCGGGCACCGGCAAGACGCTGCTGGCCCGTGCGGTGGCGGGTGAGGCAGAGGTGCGCTTCCTGTCCGTCACGGGCTCGGAGTTCGTGGAGATGTTCGTCGGCGTCGGCGCCTCCCGCGTGCGGGACCTGTTCGAGCAGGCCCGCAAGAGCCCCCCGTCGATCATCTTCATCGACGAGATCGACGCCATCGGCAGCAAACGCGGCGTCGGGACCTACGCCGGAAACGACGAGCGGGAGCAGACGCTCAACCAGTTGCTGGCCGAGATGGACGGCTTCGATCAGAGCGTCGGCATCGTGGTGCTGGCAGCGACGAACCGCCCGGAGGCGCTCGATCCGGCACTGCTGCGGCCGGGCCGGTTCGACCGCACGGTCGTCATCCCCCTGCCCACCCAGTCGGAGCGGGCCGCGATCCTCTCGGTGCACCTGCAGGGCAAACACCTCGGACCCGACGTCGACCTGAGCGTGCTCGCGCGGGCCACCCCGGGGTTCTCGGGTGCGGATCTGGCGAACCTGGTCAACGAGGCCGCCATCAACGCCGTCCGCGACGACCGCACCGTCATCTGCGCCGAGGACTTGTCGTCCGCGCGCGACCGCCTGCTGCTCGGCCGCCGCGAGAGCGCCAACGCCCTGCTCCCCGAGGAACGGACCTCGGTGGCGGTGCACGAATCGGGTCACGCGCTGCTCGCGGCCCTGTGCCCGCACGCCGACCCGGTGGCGAAGGTGACCATCCTGCCCGCGGGCATGGCGCTGGGATCGACCCAGCAGCTCCCCGAGGTCGAACGCCACCTCTACAGCGAGGGGTATCTCAACGATCTGCTCACCGTCCGGGTGGGTGGGCG
>NZ_JAALEH010000177.1:0-3836 GCF_011058195.1 Rhodococcus sp. 14C212
GGAACAGCACCAGCGCGAGGACGCTGGCCACCGTCAGCAGGTAGGCCGTCGTCATCGCCATCTGCGGGACGAACGCGGTGCCGTCGGCGTCGTCGGTGTCGCTGCGGACGGTGCGCAGCACGGTCAGCGCGTAGGTGAACGTCGCCAGGAACAGCGCCAGGGTGCGTTGGACGACACGGTCGGCGGCGAAGGTGCGCAGCAACCGCGGGGAGTACTGGCTGCTGGCCAGCTGCAGGGTCACCAGTGTCAGCGAGAACGTCAGCGAGGTGACGGTGATCAACGAGGCGGCGATCGCGCTCAGTACCTCGCGGGCCGCGTCGGCACCGCCCCCGAACAGGTATCCCGCCACCGTCGGTGGCAGCCGGGCATCGAGGGCGGCGTCGAGCTCGGGTAGGCCGATGCCGGCCAGCACGGCCAGCAGCACCGCGGCCGCCGGGACGGGCCACAGCCGCGAACGTATCGCTTCGACGAGCACCTGCCGACGCTTCAGCACAGCGGCGGCATGTCCTCGTCGCCTCCGGGCCCCGGGGCCGCCGTCGGTCTCGGACTTCACGGACACCGCCCGGAACCACATTCCTCGCGCATACCCCCGCCCACGGCCGGGTAATCGCGCACCCGTCGCTGCGCCTGCGGAGTGCGGCGGATCGGCTGGAACGGCCTCGGTGGCCGGACCGAGGTGGATACGATGCCGACACCTGTGCAGAACTGGTGCGACGATCGGAATCGGTCATGACGAAGCTGGTGAACTCGCTGTCCGAGGACGAATTCGTGCTCGTGCGGCAGACGAAGAAGGCGCAGATGGCGGATCTCGACGAGGACGACCTGATCGACCTGCACACCCGCATCCGCCGATCACGCAACAAGTACGTCAAGCTCTACCGCCGGCAGGGTGCCGAGAAGGTCGGCGCGAAAAAGTCTCGGGCGGCCGGTAAGTCGGCGAACGAGCGGAACGCCGGCAAGGCGGAGGTGTTCGAGGATGCGCTGGCCCGGGTCAGTCGCCAGCTGGGGGCGGTGGCCCGCCGCTCGGCCGAGGAGCTGAAGCAGGAACGGCTCGCCCGCGCCCGCCCGGATGCCGCCGCGCCCACCGTCGGTGTCGGTGACGAGGGCAAGGTGCGGTCGAAGGGCAAGACCCGCGTCGATGCCACCCGTAACTCGGCCGGCCGCAAGAAGTACGAGGCGTCGACCATCGCCGCCGGGGCGCGCCGGCAAGCCAAGAAGGACAGCAAGAACCGCTGAACGTCCGGGATCCGCCGCGACGACGTCGGTGGAGCAGGCCCGGGGTGCCGGTGCATGTGCAGCACACCGGCACCGCCGAGCCGGTCAGTGAGTTGCCAGTGCGACGCGCCGGCGTTCGTCTGCCGACACACCCCCGCCGGGCGGAAGATCGATCCGGACGTGATGCAGCGTGCCGGTGAACGCGAACCGGCCGAACTCGGCGGTCTCCTCCGCGACCGGGCTGCCCCGGTCGATGCCGATGTCGAGTTGCTCGTTCATCGAGAAGATCGCCCGTGCGGTGCGTTCGGTGCGTGCGCGCGCCACGACCTCACCGTCGACGGACAGCACCGCCTCGCCGCCCTTCCCGATGCCCCCGTCGTAGTCGAAGTGGAGCGACACTTCGCGCACGTCGCCGGTGAGGGGGCGGGGTGAGCGCACGAAGGTGCGGTGACATCCCCGACATGGATCCGGTCGAGGGTGGTCGGCTGCTGCAGCACCTGTTCGATCAGGCCAAGGTCCCCGACTTCCAGTGCCGATTCCGGTCGGCACCGAATTCCGTTGCGTTCTGGGACAACCGGGCCACTCAGCACTATGCGGCCAGCGACTACTTCCCGCACCGGCGCGTGATGGAGCGGGTGTCGATCCTCGGCGACGTTCCGCGCTGACCGCGCCCGGCGTCGCGAGGCCGGTGACCGGTGCCGGTCACCGGCCTCGTCACGCACCCGGCCGCACGATGCAGCGGAAACCGATGTGGCACGTCGACGTCTCGACCGACTCGCCCTGCCGGGCCGCCGGACGGTAGCGGAGACAGTAGTTCGGCGCACACAGGTGCGAGCCGCCCTTGATCACGCGCCGCGGGTACGGGCCGGACTCGTCGCCGGCGCCCGTGCGGGGATTGCTCGGGATGCAGCAGGCGTGCGCGGGGGCGGTGTCGCGCCCGTCGGCGCCGTGGTGCGCGGTGTAGTGGTCCGCCGTCCACTCCCACACGTTGCCGGCCATGTCGACCAGTCCGTACCCGTTGGGACGGTAGGACCCGACGGGCGAGGTCCCCACGAAGCCGTCCTCGCCGGTGTTCTCCCACGGGAAGCGGCCCTGCCAGGTGTTGGCGCGGTAGCGGCCGCGCGGAGCGAACTCGTCGCCCCACACGAACCGCGCCCGGTCCAGACCGCCGCGCGCGGCGAACTCCCATTCCGCCTCGGTCGGCAGCTCCTTGCCGGCCCACTGCGCGTAGGCCAGGGCATCGAAGAACGACACGTGCGTGACCGGGTGACGGTCGCGTCCCGCCACGGTGCTGTCCGGTCCTTCCGGATGCCGCCACTGCGCGCCCGGCGTCCACGCCCACCAGCGGCGGTAGTCGTCGAGCGGCACCGGCCCGGGCGGCGGCACGAACACCAGCGACCCCGGCACCAGCAGGTCGGGTTCGGCGTCGGGGTAGTCCCGCGGATCCGGTGCCGTTTCGGCGGTGGTGACGTACCCGGTGTCCTTCACGAAGCGGCGGAACTCGGCGACGGTCACCGGGTGCTCGTCCATGCAGAATCCGTCGACCCGGACCTGGTGCACGGGACGCTCCTCGGGATAGAACTCCTCCGACCCCATCCAGAACGTTCCGCCGGGGATCCAGGTCATGTTCTTCGGGGCGTTGGAAGTTGCTGGGGGAGTGGCCATGCACTCCAGGTTCTCAGAGTTGCGCGTCGAATGGGCGGGGTGTCCCGCCGGCAGGTACTCTGTGTGCGCCTGCGGGACCCGGTACTTCGCCGCTGGTTGTCAGACCGCCGCGACCGCCGAACGTCCCTGAAGAGCCGACTCGACCAGGTTGCTCGTGGGCAGCGTGGTGCCGGACTCCACGGCCGCGATCCACTCGGAAGTCGTGGTGACCGCGGCGAAGTTGGACTGCAACAGCACCATCAGCGTGGTGTGCAGGGACTGAGCGGAGACCTGCCCCGCTTGATTGGCGAGATGGATCGCGCCGGTGGCGTCGGAGAGGACCTCGGTGGCGAATCCGAGCGCCTCGGCTTCCGCAGCGGTCGCGAGGTCGCAGTTGTTGGTCATGAAGCCGACGATCGTGACGGTGTCGACCTCGCGGGCGCGCAGCCACTCGGCCACGTCGGTGCCGGCGAAGACGCTCGCGTACTGCTTGTCGACCCGCTTGCACGCCGGGTCGATGCGCCGCTCGATCTCCGGATGCAGCGACCATCCGGTCGAGCCCTCGACGAAGACGGGGGCGCCGTCGGGCATGCGGTGCTGGACGACGACGACCGGCACGTCGTGGGCCGCGGCGGCGTCGAGAGCGGCGGCGATGTTGGCGAGCGACTCCTCACGCGGCGGATGCTGGATCTCGAGCGGGCCGTCGAAGTACTCCTGCTGGACGTCGACGACGACGAGGGCGCGGCGGGGTGCGGTCACAGTGTTCTCCCGGGTGGTCGAGGGGTTTCGCGCCCCGGCGGGGCGCCTCCCGTTCGATTCTTCCCGCGCGCTACCCTGACCGTGAGTGGCACTACAGATGTTTCGAAAATTGAGTGAGTAATGATCACAAGGAGAGCCCGGTGTGGTCGAGGAAGGCGTGGCACAGGTCGTAGCTCGACCCGATCCGGGTCAGTCCGGCCTCGGTCGCCACACGGACC
>NZ_JAALEH010000178.1:0-3710 GCF_011058195.1 Rhodococcus sp. 14C212
TAAGAGACAGGGGTGTCCAGGGGAACGGGGTGGATCGGAGCGACCGCGACGGCGCCGGTGTCGACGTCGTCGGGTCCGGGAAGCGTGGTGCCGGGCAGGGCCACGGCCGCCGAGCCGTACGCGACGGCGTGGCGGAGGCGGTCGGCGGGACCGAGCCCGGCCAGCTCCGCGACGAGATAGCCGGCGAGGGAGGAGTCGCCGGCGCCGACGGTGCTGCGCGCGGTCACGGGTCCCGGCACCGCATGCCAGGCGCCCTCGGCGGTGATCAGCACCGCGCCGGCCGCGCCGAGCGTGGCCAGCACCGCCCCGACGCCACGCTCGACGAGCCGGCGTCCGGCGGCGACGACGGGTCCGGTGTCGCCGGCCGCCGCCGCGGATTCCAGGGTGGTGGCATCCGCGCCGGTGAGCTGGGCGAGCTCGTCCGAATTCGGTTTGAGCAGATCGGGTGCGGCGTCGGGAAACCGGGCAGCGAGCGACAGCAGGGGAGACTCGGAGGTGTCCACCGCGATTCGGCACGCGACGGACCCGTCGACGGCGGCCGCGCGGACGGAGCGGACGAGGTCGGCGTACCAGTCGGCGGGCACGCCGGGCGGCAACGATCCGGACATCACCACCCAGCGGGCGTCGGCGGCGGCGTCGACGACGGTCCGGCGCAGCGCATCGAGCGTCCCTTCGGTGTACGTCGAACCGGGCTCGTTGAGCTTGGTGGTGGTGCCGTCGGGCTCGGCGACGGTGATGTTGCTGCGCGCGGGGCCCCCGGTCGGAACGGCGCGGTAGCCGATGCCGTGGTCGTCGAGCGCGGTGAGCAACGGGTCGCCGGTGTTTCCCGGCAGGACGGCCAGGACCGGCCGTCCGGCGGCGCGGAGCACGCGGGCGACGTTGACGCCCTTGCCGCCCGGGTCCACGCGGGTGGCGGCGGCCCGGTGCACGGCGCCGCGCACGAGCGGGCCCGTCAGTGCGACCGTCCGGTCCAGGCTGGGGTTGGCGGTCAGCGTGACGATCATGCCGTCACCACCTCGATTCCGTTGTCGGTGAGCTCTTTGCAGTCGGTGTCGTCGATCTCGGTGTCGGTGACGAGCACGTCCACGGCGTCGACGGGGGCGAAGCTGATCAGATGCTGGCGACCGATCTTGGACGAGTCGGCGAGGACGACCACCCGGTCGGCGCATCGGACCATCGCACGCTTGACGGCGGCCTCGTCCGGGTCGGGAGTGGACAGGCCGTGGCCGACGCTGAGGGCGTTGGTGCCGATGAAGGCGACGTCGACGTGCAGAGCCCGGAGGAACTGCAACGCGTCCTCGCCCACCGTGGCCTGCGTGATCCCGCGGACCCGGCCGCCGAGCATGTGCAGGCGCACCGATCCGAGGCCCGCGAGCCGCGCGGCGATGGGAACCGAGTTGGTGACCACCTCGAGGTCCACGTCGGCGGGCAGGGCCGCCACCAGCCGGCCGGTGGTGGTGCCGGCGTCGAACACCACACTGCCGCCGGCGGGGGGGAGGTAGAGGGCCGCCGCGGCGGCGATCCGGTCCTTGTGTGCGGCGTGGGTGTGTTCGCGTTCGCTCAGTGCGGGTTCGGTCACCGTGAGCGCGGCGGTGGGAATGGCGCCGCCGTGTACCCGGCGCACATGGCCGAGCCGTTCGAGTAGGGCGAGGTCCCGGCGGACGGTCTCGGTGGTGACGTGGAAACGGGTGGCCAGGTCGGCGACGGACATCCGTCCCCGTCGGCCGATCAGCTCGGCGATCGCCTGCTGCCGTTCCTCTGCGTACACGCCGGGCTCCTTGCCGCCGAATGTTGTTTCATGTTGTTTTACGCCCGTATGTGTTGACATGTCAATGGTTCGGAGTAATCTCGATCACAGAAATACCCCGGAGGCCCATCCCGACACACCGGGCGGCGAGGAGGAGACATGGAGAAGGTGATCCCCGCAGCGGCGGAGATATCGATCGTTCGGGGCACGCCCGTCGTGCCCGGGGTTGCCTACGGCCCTGTCGTGCGCCCCGCGCCGCGGCCGCAGATCCCCACCACGTTCGAGAGCATCCCGGACACCGCGCGCGACGCCGAGGCGGAGCGCTTCCGGACGGCCGCCACCACCGTCGCGGACCGGCTGCGCAGCCGCGCCGGCCAGGCCTCGGGCGCCGCCGCCGAGGTCCTGCTCGCCAACGCCCAGCTCGCCGAGGACCGCGGCTGGCTCGGCGCCGTCGCCGCGAAGATCCGCAGCGGAGCCGGCGCGACCGAGGCCGCCGTCGGCGCCACCGACCAGTTCGCCGACATGTTCACCAAGCTCGGCGGGCTGATGGCCGAGCGCGTCACCGACCTCCTCGACATCCGCGACCGCGTGATCGCCGAGCTGAGCGGCCATCCGGAACCCGGTCTCGACCTGCCGGACGAACCGTCGATTCTCCTCGCGGAGGACCTCGCCCCCGCCGACACCGCCGGCCTCGATCCGACCCGCGTGATCGGGCTCGCCACCACCCTCGGCGGGCCGACCAGCCACACGGCGATCATCGCCCGGCAGCTCGGCATCCCCTGCGTGGTCGCGGCGGCCGACCTCGACACCGTTCCCGCCGGCACCCGCGTCCTCCTCGACGGCGCCGCCGGTGAGATCCGCCTCGAGCCCGACCCCGAAGGGGCGGTCGCCGCGGTCGCCGCCGACCGCAGCGAGCGTGCGCGCATCGCGTCCTGGGCCGGCCCCGGCACCACTGCGGACGGTCATCGTGTCGAGATCCTCGCGAACGTGCAGGACGGCGCCGGTGCCCGTGCCGCCCGCGAGACCCCGGCCGAGGGGGTCGGCCTGTTCCGGACGGAGCTGTGCTTCCTGGACCGGGAAACCGAGCCGACCGTCGAGGAACAGGCCGCGATCTACGCCGACGTCTTCACCGCCTTCGCCGGCCGGAAGGTCGTCCTGCGGACCCTCGACGCCGGCTCCGACAAGCCGCTGCGCTTCGTCAACCATCCCGACGAGCACAACCCCGCGCTCGGGTTGCGCGGCATCCGGATCGCGACCGCCACCGAAGGTCTGCTCGACCGGCAGCTCGACGCCGTCGCCGCCGCGGCCGCCCGCACGGGCGCCGCGCCCTGGGTGATGGCGCCGATGATCGCCACCGTCGCGGAGGCCGCGCACTTCGCCGCCGCCGTCCGCGCCCGCGACCTCGTGCCCGGGGTGATGGTCGAGGTCCCGGCCGCCGCCCTGCTCGCCGAACGTCTCCTCGAACACGTCGACTTCCTGTCGATCGGCACCAACGACCTCGCGCAGTACACGATGGCCGCGGACCGCATGTCGCCGCACCTCGCGGCCCTCACCGACCCGTGGCAGCCGGCCGTGCTGGCCCTGGTCGCCCGCACCGCCGCCGCCGGCCGCGCGGCCGGCAAGCGGGTCGGGGTGTGCGGGGAGGCAGCAGCCGACCCGTTGCTCGGTTGTGTCCTGACCGGCATGGGGGTCACATCGTTGTCCTGTGCGGCAGCGGCCGTCGCGGGCGTCGGCTCCCGCCTGGCCACGGTCACCCTCGACCGGTGCCGCGAGGCCGCGGACGAAGTGCTCCGAACCGTCGACCCCGGTGCGGCACGCGAGGCGGCGGCCCGGGTGCTCGCCTGACTGTGAGGATGGATTCACCACCAACCGCGTGAATGCCGGCACGTTCGGCAGCTGCCGGTGGTGGGCTGAAGTCGATGGACTGCGTGCGTGACTCTTCGCCTGACTGGCTTCGTGCCTT
>NZ_JAALEH010000179.1:0-1716 GCF_011058195.1 Rhodococcus sp. 14C212
ACCCCGAACCCCGGACCCCACCAGAGCTCCGGAACGACACAGGAGAATACCGAGTGAGCAGCACCCAAGCAGTCGTGTCCGACACCGCCGGGCACGACCTGCCGGCCTACGACACCCCGCTGGGCATCACCAACCCGCCCATCGACGAGCTGCTCGAGCGCACCTCCTCGAAGTACGCGCTGGTGATCTACGCGGCCAAGCGCGCCCGGCAGATCAACGACTACTACAACCAGCTCGGCGACGGCATCCTCGAGTACGTCGGCCCGCTCGTCGAGCCGGGCCTGCAGGAGAAGCCGCTGTCGATCGCGCTGCGGGAGATCCACGCAGACCTGCTCGAGCACGCCGAAGGCGAGTGAGCCAGCGCGCCGCGGGCACCGCGGACCACTCGGAATTCGGGCAGCGCCGCCGCGTCGTCATCGGCGTCGGCGGCGGCATCGCCGCGTACAAGGCCTGTGCGCTGATCCGCGCCTTCACCGAGAGCGGACACCACGTACGGGTCATCCCGACGGACTCGGCGCTCGAGTTCGTCGGCCGCGCCACCTTCGAGGCCCTGTCCGGCAACCCCGTGCACACCGGCGTGTTCGCCGACGTGCCCCAGGTGCCGCACGTGCGGCTCGGGCAGGAGGCCGACCTCGTCGTCGTCGCCCCCGCCACCGCCGACCTGATGGCCCGCGCCGCCCACGGTCGCGCCGACGACCTGCTCACCGCCACGCTGCTCACCGCGCGGTGCCCGGTCGTGTTCGCGCCGGCGATGCACACCGAGATGTGGGAACACCCCGCGACGGTGGACAACGTCGCCACCCTGCGCCGTCGCGGCGCCGTCGTCGTCGAGCCCGCCTCCGGCCGGCTCACCGGGCACGACACCGGTGCCGGCCGGCTGCCCGAGCCCGAGGAGATCTTCGGCCTGGCGTCGCTGCTGCTCGAACGGCCCGACGCGTTGCCGCGGGACCTGACCGGCCGGCGCATCGTCGTCTCCGCCGGCGGCACCCGCGAACCGTTGGACCCGGTCCGGTTCCTCGGCAACCGCAGCTCCGGCAAGCAGGGCTACGCCCTCGCCCGGCTGGCCGCCCAGCGCGGCGCCGAGGTCACCCTCGTCGCCGGGGCCGTGGCCGGGCTGGCCGATCCCGCCGCGGTGGACGTGGTGCGGGTGCAGACCGCCGCCCAGATGCAGGCCGCGGTCACCAAGCACGCCGCCGGCGCCGATGCGGTCGTCATGTCCGCGGCCGTCGCCGACTTCCGGCCCACCACCTTCGCCACCAGCAAGATCAAGAAGGGCCGGGGTGAGCCGGACGCGATCGCGCTGACCAAGAACGAGGACATCCTCGCCGGTCTGGTGAACGCCCGCACCGAGGGCGCGCTGCCGGCGAGCACCGTCATCGTCGGCTTCGCCGCCGAAACGGGCGACGCCGAGGGCGACGTCCTCACCCACGCCCGCGCCAAGCTGGCCCGCAAGGGCTGCGACCTGCTGGTCGTCAACGCCGTCGGCGACGGGAAGGCGTTCGAGGTCGACCACAACGACGGCTGGTTGCTGGCCGCGGACGGGTCCGAGACCGCCCTCGCGCACGGCTCCAAGGCGCTGATGGCCAGCCGTGTCCTCGACGCGCTGCGGCCGCTGCTGGCGCCGGAACGCCCGTGAGATCGGGGGCGGCACGCCCGTGACATCGGGGGCGGCACGCCCGTGACATCGGGGGCGGCGCGCCCGTGACATCGGGGGCG
>NZ_JAALEH010000179.1:1816-3675 GCF_011058195.1 Rhodococcus sp. 14C212
GCACGCCCGTGACATCGGGGGCGGCACGCCCGTGACATCGGGGGCGGCACGCCCGTGACATCGGGGGCGGCACGCCCGTGACATCGGGGGCGGCACGCCCGTGACATCGGGGGCGGCACGCCCGTGACATCGGGGGCGGCACGCCCGTGAGCGAAAGTCTCGCGCCGGCGCGACCGGAACAGTAGCGTCGCCCATATCGTTGACATCAGTTCGTGCGTTCGAGCTAGACACAACCAGTCGAGAGGGAGTTCCGTGAGCAAGACCGGCGGTCGGCTTTTCACCAGTGAGTCCGTGACGGAGGGGCACCCGGACAAGATCTGTGACGCGATCAGCGACTCCGTCCTCGACGCGCTGCTCACCGAAGACCCTCGCGCCCGTGTCGCGGTCGAGACCCTCGTGACCACGGGGCAGGTGCACGTGGTCGGCGAGGTCACCACCTCGGCGTACGCGGACATCCCGAAGATCGTGCGCGACCGGGTCCTCGAGATCGGCTACGACTCGTCCTCGAAGGGTTTCGACGGCAACTCCTGCGGGGTGAACATCGCCATCGGCGCGCAGTCCCCGGAGATCGCCGGCGGCGTCGACGTCTCGCACGAGGCCCGTTCCGGGGTGCTCACCGACGACGAGGTGGCGCTGCAGGGTGCCGGCGACCAGGGCCTGATGTTCGGCTACGCCTGCTCGGACACCCCGGAACTGATGCCGCTGCCGATCGCGCTGGCGCACCGGCTCTCGCGCCGGCTCACGGAGGTCCGCAAGAGCGGGGTGCTGCCGTACCTGCGGCCGGACGGCAAGACCCAGGTCACCATCGAGTACGACGGTGACCGGCCGGTGCGGCTGGACACGGTGGTGATCTCCACCCAGCACGCGGCGGACATCGACCTGAACAACCTGCTCACCCCGGATCTGCGCACCCACGTCGTCGAGGCGGTGCTGGCGGATCCGAGCCTGGCCGGGCTCGACACCGCCGAGGTGCGGTTGCTGGTGAACCCGTCCGGGTCGTTCGTGCTCGGCGGCCCGATGGGCGATGCGGGCCTGACCGGCCGCAAGATCATCGTCGACACCTACGGCGGGATGGCCCGTCACGGCGGCGGCGCGTTCTCCGGCAAGGACCCGTCGAAGGTGGACCGCTCGGCGGCCTACGCGATGCGCTGGGTGGCCAAGACCGCCGTGGCCGCGGGCCTGGCCGGCCGGCTCGAGGCGCAGGTGGCGTACGCGATCGGCAAGGCCGCCCCGGTGGGGTTGTTCGTCGAGACGTTCGGCACCGAGAAGACCGACCCGACGCGGATCCAGCAGGCGATCACCGAGGTGTTCGACCTGCGGCCCGGCGCGATCATCCGGGACCTGGACCTGCTGCGTCCGATCTACGCGCAGACCGCCGCGTACGGGCACTTCGGCCGCACCGACATCGACCTGCCGTGGGAGAACACCGACCGGGCCGAGAAGCTGCGCGCCGCCGCCGGTCTGTAACCCGCCCCGTCAGGGGTCCGGGTGGCCACCGACAGGACCGCCGCCGAGACGGATCCGGTGGCGCGGATCCTGCCGCTGCTGCCGCTGCCGCATCTCGACCGCGAGTTCGACTATCTGATCCCGTGTGAGCTCGACACCGAGGCGCGGGTGGGCGTGCGGGTGCGCGTCCGGTTCGCCGGCCGGCTCGTCGACGGCTTCCTGCTGGCCCGGGCTCCGAGCAGCGAGCACACCGGCCGGCTCGGCTGGCTCGACCGGGTCGTCTCCCCGGAGGTCGTGCTGACCCCGGAGATCGCCGCCCTCGCCGACGCGGTCGCCGCCCGCTACGCCGGCACCCGGGCCGACGTGCTGCGGCTGGCGGTGCCGCCCCGGCACGCGCGGGTCGAGGCGGAGGA
>NZ_JAALEH010000018.1:0-86594 GCF_011058195.1 Rhodococcus sp. 14C212
CGGCCGGCGCGCCCGAGCAGGCCCCGGACGCCGAGCCGGAACCGCCGGCGGACGCCGACGTGCCGCCCTGGGAGGCGCCCACGGCCGTGCTGCCCGTCGTCGAGCCGGCGTCCGGCCGCACCGACGCCGACGTCGAGACCGAGGTCATCCCCACCCTGTCGGAGGGCGCCTCCCGGGAGCCGGCCGCCGAGCCGGAAGCGGCCCCTCGGCCGGCGACCGCACCCCCCGAGTCCGGCACCCCGGCCGGACCGCCCCCGGCCGAGCCACCACCGCCCGGACCGCCACCGGCCGAGCCGGCACCGGCCGGACCCGGACGCGACGACGGTCCGCCCTGGCGTCGCATCGCACTGATCACCGGCGGGGCAGCCGCCGTGCTCGCCGCCCTCTACGTCGGCGACCTCGCCGTCTCGTCGGGCAACGTGCCGCGCGGCGTCACCGTCGCCGGCATCGAGATCGGCGGACGGTCGGTCCCGGAGGCGGAACAGATCCTGCGGACCGAACTCGGGCCGCGCGTCGAGGAGCCCGTGACCGTCACGGCGGGCGACGTGAGCGCACAGATCGTGCCGGCACAGGCGGGTCTGGACGTCGACTGGGAGCACACCCTCGACCGCATCGGATCGCAGCCGCTCGATCCGATCACCCGCGTGACGTCGTTCTTCGGCGGCGGCAACGAGATCGGCGTCGTGTCGACGCGCGACGACGCCGCGCTGGCGGCGGCGATCGGCGGCGTCCGCGCGGTCGCCGACCGCCCGCCACGGGAGGGCAACCTCGTGTTCGACGGGGCCACCCCGGTGCCCGTGCCGCCGCTACCCGGGCAGACCCTCGATGCGGAGGCCTCCGCAGACCTGTTCGCCGAGCGCTGGGCGTTCGGCGACGTCGCGTTCCCCGTCGAGACGGTCGAGGTGTCGGTCACGCCCGAGGGACTCGAACGCGCGCTGCGAGACGTCGCGGACCCCGCCGTCGCAGCCGACGTGACGGTGCGCGGTCGGGACGGGGTTGTCGCCACCCTGCCCAGCGACCGTGTCGGCGCCGTGCTGACCTTCGTGCCCGACGGCAACGGGGGACTGACCCCGCAGTACGGGATCGAGGCCGCGACCGAGATCCTCCGGCCGCAACTGGCCCCGACCGAGGTGGAGCCGAAGGACGCCCGGATCGTGATCGAGGGCGGCGGCCCGACGGTGATCCCGTCGGTCGACGGCGAGCTCGTCGACTGGGCGGTCAGCCTCGAATCGCTGCCGCAGCTGCTGGCCGCGCCGGGCGAGCGGGTGACCGACGCCGTGTACAAGCCGGCCGATCCCGAGCTGACCACGGAGGCCGCCGAGAAGCTGGGCATCCGTGAGGTGATCGGCGAGTTCACCACCGGGGGCTTCGAGTACGCCTCGGGCGTGAACATCCGCCTCGCGGCCTCGGAGATCAACGGTGCGCTGGTCGAGCCGGGGGAGACGTTCTCGCTCAACGGCTACACCGGCCCGCGCGGCTCGGCACAGGGGTACGTCGAGTCCGGCATCATCAACAACGGGCGGCCGTCCAAGGCGGTGGGCGGCGGCATCAGCCAGCTCGCGACCACCCTGTACAACGCGACGTACTTCGCGGGCATGGAGGACGTCGAGCACACCGAGCACAGCTACTACATCTCGCGGTACCCGGCGGCCCGGGAGGCCACGGTCTTCGAGGGCGCGATCGACGTGAAGTTCCGCAATCCGTTCGACACCGGGGTGCTGATCCAGACGATCGGCACGTCGTCGGACATCACGGTGCGGATCTGGGGCACCAAGACCGTGGACGTCGAATCCGTGACCGGTCCCCGCACCAACTTCACGGCGCCGAACACGATCACGCTGCCGGCCGGGCCGGGGTGCATCCCGTCGAGCGGCGCGCAGGGCTTCACCGTGAGCGATACCCGCATCATCACCGACGCGGCCACCGGCCGGCAGATCTCGCGTACCACCCGCACGGTCCGCTACGACCCGGTGCCCGTGGTGCGCTGCGTCAGCGCGGAGCCGGAGCCCGCGCCGGAGGCGGCACCGGCCGCGCCGACGCCGCCGGCGGCCGGGGAGGCGGAGACGCCCGGCGGTGGCGCGGAGGAACCCGCCGGCGCGCGTCCGGCCGTGACGACGACCCCGCAGCCCGCGCCGAGCGCCCCGGACGAATCCGGGGATGCGCCCGCCGCGGCCCCGGCGGGAACCTCGCAGACCGACACGCCGTAGCGGCGGAACCCGCCTGCACACGACTGTGCCCTCCCGTTGCGAAACGGGAGGGCACAGTCGTTCGTGTGGGGGTCCGGTCCGGGACCGAGCGAATGTATCGTTCAGCTCGTCAGCGGTAGCGGACGATACATTCGCTCACCTGCCACGGCCACCTGCCACGGCTCAGAAGGCCGCTTCGTCGAGCTCCATGATGTCGAGGTCGACGTTGGCGACGATGCCGCGCACGGCGGTCAGCTCGGGCAGGACGTTCTTGGCGAAGAAGCCGGCGATGGCGACCTTGCCTTCGTAGAACGCCTTGTCCTTGACATCCGGGCCGGCGTCGAGGGCCGCGAGGGCGATCTCGGCCTGCTCGAGCAGGCGCCAGCCGATGAGCAGGTCACCGAAGGCGAGCAGGAACCGCACCGAGCCCAGACCCACCTTGTACAGCTCGGTGGGCTGTTCCTGGGCGCCCATGAGGTAGCCGGTCAGGGTGGCGGTCATGGCCTGGACGTCCTCGAGTGCCGTGGCGAGCAGGGCCCGCTCGGGCTTGAGGCGCTCGTCGGCGCGATCGGAGGCGAGGAACTTCTGGATCTGGCCGGCGACGTGGGCGAGGGCGACGCCGCGGTCGCGGGCGATCTTGCGGAAGAAGAAGTCCTGCGCCTGGATGGCGGTGGTGCCCTCGTAGAGGGAGTCGATCTTCGCGTCGCGGATGTACTGCTCGATCGGGTAGTCCTGCAGGAAGCCGGAGCCACCGAGGGTCTGCAGCGAGTCGGTCAGGTACTGGTAGGCGCGCTCGGAGCCGACGCCCTTGACGATGGGCAGCAGCAGGTCGTTGACGCGGTGCGCCAGTTCGTGGTCGGCGCCGGAGACCTGCTCGGCGACGACGTCGTCCTGGTGGGCGGCGGTGTAGAGGTAGACCGCGCGCAGGCCCTCGGCGTAGGCCTTCTGCATGGCCAGGGCGCGCCGCACGTCCGGATGGTGGGTGATGGTGACCCGGGGCGCGGTCTTGTCGGTCATCTGGGTCAGGTCGGCGCCCTGGACGCGTTCCTTGGCGTAGGCCAGGGCGTTGAGGTAGCCGGTGGAGAGGGTTGCGATGGCCTTGGTGCCCACCATCATGCGGGCGTGCTCGATGACGTCGAACATCTGGGCGATGCCGTCGTGGACCTCGCCGACGAGCCAGCCCTGGGCAGGCACGCCGTGGCCGCCGAAGGTGACCTCACAGGTGGCGGACGCCTTCAGGCCCATCTTGTGCTCGACGTTGGTGACGAACACGCCGTTGCGCTCGCCCATCTCGTTCGTCTCGAAGTCGAAGTGGAACTTCGGGACGAAGAACAGCGACAGGCCCTTGGTACCGGGGCCGGCGCCTTCGGGGCGGGCGAGGACGAGGTGGAAGATGTTCTCGAACAGATCGTCGGAGTCGGCGGAGGTGATGAACCGCTTGACGCCCTCGATGTGCCAGGAGCCGTCGTCCTGCTTGATCGCCTTGGTGCGGCCGGCGCCGACGTCGGATCCGGCGTCGGGCTCGGTCAGCACCATGGTGGCGCCCCAGCCGCGTTCGACGATGGTCGCGGCCCACTTCTTCTGCTCGTCGGTGCCGTTGGCGTGGAGCACGCCGGCGAAGGACGGACCGGCGGCGTACATGAAGGCGGCCGGCTGGGCGCCGAGCATCATCTCGTTGACGGCCCAGCTCAGGGCGCGCGGTGCCGGCGTTCCGCCGATCTCCTCCTCGAGGCCCATGGACCAGTAGCCGGCCTCGTACCAGGAGTTGAACGCCTTCTTGAAGCCTTCGGGCAGCGAGACCGAGTGGGTCTCGGGATCGAAGACCGGCGGGGTGCGGTCGGTTTCGGCGAACGACTCCGCCGCGGGGCCCTCGGTGAGGGTCTTCACCTCGGCCAGGATGCCACGAGAGGTCTCCTCGTCGAGGTCACCGAACTTTCCGGCCTCGAGGAGCGTCTGAATCTTCAGCACCTCGAAGAGGTTGAACTCCAGATCCCGGAGGTTGCTCTTGTAATGGCCCATGTCTGCGCTACTCCCAGTGAGATGGTGCGGTCAAGCAGTGTTCGAGTACCGCCCAAGTTATTACTCGTCGGTAACATCCGTCTATGTTACCCGCCGGGCAACTAACTGCCAAGGGTTGGTTTGCGTGCCACGACCAACGCGTCGATCGCCATTCCTGCGTCCGTTTCTCGCATTCTCCGCTCGGCGGTCCGGATATCCAGACGATCACGCATTTCCTCGACGAGATCTGTTGGCGTGTAGAGGATCTCAGGATCGCGCGGACCGCCGACGCCTGCGGTGGGATTGGTCGAATCGTGCCCCAGAAATATGAGGATTCCATCAGGTTTCAGGGCCGCGATCGCATTGTCGATCAATGCTCGTCGCTGTGGCGGAGGGAAATGGAGATAGGCGGAGAGAACGAGATCATATTCGGCGTCGAAAGTGACGCCGGTCACGTCGGCGCACGCGTACGTCAGGCGCTCGCGCACCCGCCTCGGCGCCTGCGCCGCGATCGCCCGTGCCTTGTCCACCGCCACCCGGGAGAAGTCGACGCCGGTCACCTCCCAGCCGCGCGTGGCCAGCCAGAGCGAGTGCCGGCCCTCGCCGCACCCCAGATCCAGTGCCCGGCCGTGCGGCAGCGACGTCGCGAACTCGACGACCACCGGGTTCGGCGGCGATCCCCACACCGTCTCGCTCTCCGCATACCGCGCATCCCACTCCTGTGCGTCCATGGACGCACGGTAGCCCGGACGCCGCGCCGGTCAGGGGTGGAGCGTGGTGCGCAGCAGCAGCACGTTGTAGTTCTGGTGCACGGTCGTGAGGAAGTACAGGTCCGGACCCGACGACCACGGGTGGATGTACGCGCCGTAGGCCGTGGGCAGCTCCCGGGTGTCGACGACGACCTCCGGCGCGCTCCACGGGCCGGTGGGCGACGGGGCGCGGCGGAGCACCACGGAGTTGTGGCCGTCGGTGGTCAGCAGCACGAACTGCCCGAGGTAGTCGTTCCACTGCACCGACAGCTCGGCCGCGCCGCCCGCCATCACCGGGCGGGCCGCGTTCACGTCGCGCACCCACGCGCCGCCGTCCCAGTACTCGTACGCCGCGAGATCGAGCATCTGCGGTTCCGGTACGCGCGCCAGGTGCACCAGGCCGCCGCGACCGGGCGGCGTTCCGTACTGGTAGACGAACCCGCCGTGCCGGACGAAGGCGCCCATCTGGAAGTTCCGGTTCCCGCCGACGTTCGGCCGCTCGGTCTGCGGCGCCACCGTCCAGTTCTCCCCGTTGTCGTGGGAGAAGGCCAGCCCCGAGAAGTTGGTCTCCCACGAGCCGGCCTGCCCCCAGTTCTTCACCGACATCAGGCTCAGGAACTGGGTGTCGCCGACGGCGATCCCCGCGGTGGGGATCCGGCTGATCTCCACGAACGGGATCTTCGGGCTCGGCACGAGTTCCTTCGCCTGACCGAAGAAGTCACGGGCCGCGCTGTCGAACGTCATCCCGTCCGTGAGGTTGCGGTCCGAGCTGCGGAACAGCGAGCTGCTGCGCCAGGCCCAGATGCTGCCCGAGAGAAGGTTGGGCAGCCCGAGGCCCGCCGTGTCGCCGAACGCGGTCAGCACCTGGCCGCGGCCGTTGTCCCACATGACGCCGAGGTCGGTGCCGAGCACGTTCATGTCCTGCGTGCGATTGGTGCTGAGCATCCCGGTCTGCTGCGCCACCACCTGGGTGCGGCCGCGCAACTCCGGCAGGCCGTTGACCCCGTTGAGCCCCGGGATCGGATTGATCGCGTTCGGGTTCGCTGCACCGGTACTCGCAAACGGAACCATCGTCACGGCGGCACAGGTCAGCACAATGACTCCGAGGCGGACGGAAGCACGTCGGTAACCCCCATTACGTGTGTGCACGGCCACAGACGGTAACAGGAGGTGCCAACAGCCACGCGTGGTCCCGCGCCCGTCGGCGTGTCCCGGCGGCCCGTGCCCAAGAGCCGTGGCCGACGGGTCGGCTCCGCTACGATTCGCGCGCGCGTTACCGTGTCAGGAACGCGATGCACTGACCGCCGGTGCACGAAGAAGAGGAGTTCGCCTGATGGGTGCACAGATCGCCGGTCCCGCCCCGTTGCGGAACACCGCACTGCTCGGGCTGGGCGTGCACCGCCCCGAGCGGGTCGTGACCAACCACGAGATCTGTCAGCAGATCGACTCGAGCGACGAGTGGATCCAGTCCCGTTCCGGCATCAAGGAACGGCGATTCGCGGAGGACACCGGCGAGACCGTCCTCGACATGGCGATCTCCGCGGGCCGCAAGGCGCTCGAGGCCGCCGGCATCACCGGCGACCGGCTCGGCGCCGTCATCGTGGCGACCTCGACCTACCCGTACCAGACCCCGCAGTCCGCTGCGCTGGTCGCCGACACCCTCGGCACCGGCGGCGCCGCCGCCCTCGACATCTCCGCCGGCTGCGCCGGGTTCTGCTATGCCCTCGGCGTCGCTTCCGACCTGGTGCGCGCGGGTACCGAGGACTACGCGCTCGTCATCGGCGTCGAGCGGATGAGCGACACCACTGAGCCCACCGATCGCTCGGTGCGGTTCATCTTCGGCGACGGCGCCGGCGCGGTGGTCGTCGGCCCGTCCGACGAGGTGGGCATCGGCCCCACGGTGTGGGGATCGGACGGCTCGCAGGCCGACGCCATCCGCCAGGAGCCCGACTGGGTGAACTTCGCGAACAACCCCGATCAGAAGCGGCCCTGGATCATCATGGAGGGCACCGCGGTGTTCCGCTGGGCGGCCTTCGAGATGGGCAAGATCGCCCGGCAGATCGCCGACAAGGCCGGCGTCGAACTCGCCGCCCTCGACGCGTTCGTCCCGCACCAGGCCAACCTGCGCATCAACGACGTCATCGTCCGCCAGCTCGACCTGCCGGAGACGGTCGCCGTCGCCGACGACATCATCGAGACGGGCAACACCTCCGCCGCCTCCATCCCCCTCGCGATGGAGAAGATGCTGCGCACCGGTCAGGTCCAGCCGGGCGGGCTCGCCCTGCTGCTCGCCTTCGGCGCCGGCCTGTCCTACGCGGGGCAGGTCGTGAAGATGCCGCCGCTCGCACAGTAGTGGCCGCGGCGAACTCGACCGGTCGTCGTCGCTGGTTGTGGTTGCTCGCCTACGTGCTCGCCTTCGTCGCCTTCGTCGTCCTCCAGCAGACGTACGGCGGCGACGAGGCGGGTCCCGGCGGGTCCGCGTCGGCGCCCGTCCCGGCCCCGTCGTCGGCCGCCGCCGCCGAGGCGGTCGAACTGCTGAAGAGCCTCGCCGTGCGGGAACCGGACCCGTCCGGCGGTTACGACCGCGCCCTGTTCGGGCCGGCGTGGACCGACGACGTGACCGTCGCGGGTGGGCGCAACGGCTGCGACACGCGCAACGACGTCCTGAAGCGGGATCTCGTGAACATCAAGCTGGCGCCGGTGACGAAGGAGTGCACCGTCGAGGCGGGGACCCTGTACGACCCGTACACGGGGCGGGAGATCTACTTCCGGCGCGGTGTCGACACGTCGTCGGCGGTGCAGATCGATCACGTCGTCGCCCTGTCGGACGCGTGGCAGAAGGGCGCGCGGCTGCTCGACGCGCAGGCCCGCAAGAACCTCGCGAACGATCCCCGGAACCTGCAGGCCGTCGACGGACCCACGAACCAGGGCAAGGGCGACAAGGACGCGGCGCAGTGGCTGCCCCCGAACTCGGAGTACCGCTGCACCTACGTCTCCCGGCAGATCGAGGTGAAGGCGGAGTACGGGCTGTGGATCACGCCGGACGAGAAGGACGCGATGGCCGGCGTCCTGGCCACCTGCTGACCGCCGGGCCTCAGGCGCGGCGGTGCGCGAGATGCTTGCGGACCGCCGTCACCACCCCGACCGCCGAGGCGACGATCACCACGATGCACACGATGCCGACGGCCAGGTTCAGCTGAGCCGTCAGGTCGGAGCCCGCGCGCTCGCGCAGGTCGGAAAGGAACTGCGGCGAGAAGTACGGCCGGTGCACGAGCACGGCCGTGGCCACCGCGACGGCGAGCAGATCGGAGACCACCGACAGCGCGGTGACGACCGTCGTCCAACTGCGCACGACCAGCGCCACGCTCGCCGCGACCACCCACAGCGCCGCGACGGCCACCATCGCCGGCACCAGCCGGTCGGTGAAGCTGGGATCGAGGGCCTCGTACCCGGCACCGAAGAACGACGGCGCGAGCGACGGGGACAGGCCGGCCACCCCGATCAGGACGACCACCGCGAACACCAGTTCCGCAACCGCCTCGCCGACGGGGATCTCCCGCCCGTGCGGCACCGCCGGCAGGTCGTCGGGATCCCACCGGCCGAGGTCCGTGCCGGCGGGCGCGGTGCGCTCGAGCACCGCGAAGACGACGGTCACCCAGAACGCGGCGTACACACCGCCGGTCAGGGCCGCGTCGACCGCGTCCCACACGACGTCGGCGGTGTCGAGGGGCGCGGCCGCGGGATCGGTGGCCTCGGTCAGGGCGCCGAGCAGGGTCAGTCCGCCGAGCACCGCCGCCACCACCCCGACGACGGGCCACAGCACCCGCAGATAGGTGGCGTAGAGCCGGGGACCGATCAGGTGCCGCGGGGCGCCCCGGTAGGTGCGGGCGAGATCCGCCGGGGAGCCGAGGCCGGCGAGCACCTCGCGCACGTCGCGGTCGTCGGCGGCGTCGTCGATGCGCCGGCGCAGTTCGGCGCCCACGTCGTCGCGCCGGGACCGCGGCAGGTGGACGAGGACGGCGTGCAGGTACCGGTCGACGAGTTCCCCGTCGGTGAGGCGGGTGGACATCTCGGTGTTCCTTCCGTTTCGGCCCCCGACCTGCAGGTGCGGCCGGGCGCGACGGCCCGCGCCGACCGGGACCGGGCGGTACTGTGCCGGTACACAGTATTGGGCAGGACCTGCGAGGGTGTGGGGAAGCGCGATGACGGCCGAGCCGCTCGACGAGTACTTCACCGCCACCGTCCGCGGCTGGAGCGCCGGCCGTGCCGTGGCCGGACGGATACCGGACGAGCTGGTGCTGCGCTGTTTCGACGCTCAACTGCAGTCCCGTCACCTCGACTTCGCAGCCCGTGAGATGCAGCGGCGGGGTGCCGGGTTCTACACCATCGGCTCGGCCGGGCACGAGGCGAATGCCGCCCTGGGCCTGCTGTCCCGGGTCACCGATCCGGCACTGCTGCACTACCGGTCGGGGGCCTTCTACGCCGCACGGGCGGCCCGGGTGCCGGGCACGACGCCGGTGCGGGACGTGCTCGCCGGCTGCACCGCCTCGACGCTGGACCCGATCTCCGGCGGCCGGCACAAGGTATTCGGCAACGCGGAGTTGAACATTCTCCCGCAGACCTCGACGATCGCCTCCCACCTGCCGCGCGCGGTGGGGACGGCGTTCGCCCTCGCCCGCGGGTCCCGGCTCGGCCTGCAGTGCCCGTGGCCCGCGGACTCGGTGGTGCTGTGCAGCTTCGGGGACGCCTCGGCGAACCATTCCACCGCGGTCGGTGCGCTCAACGCGGCCGCCTACTGCGCGTACCGGGGGCTGCCGCTGCCGCTGCTGTTCGTGTGCGAGGACAACGGGCTCGGCATCAGCGTCCGGACGCCGGAGGGCTGGGTGGAACGCACCCTCTCGTCGTATCCGGGGGTGAGCTACCGCGCGGCCGACGGCGCGGACCCGGTCGGCGTGCTCACCGCCGTCGCGGACCTGCTCGTCGCCGTACGGACCTCCCGCGCACCGGCCGTGCTGCACCTGAAGACGGTGCGGTTCCTCGGCCACGCCGGCTCCGACGCCGAGGCCGCGTACCGCACCCGCGAGGAGATCGCCGCCGACTATGTCCGGGATCCGTTGCTGGCCACCGCACGTACCCTGGTCGACGGCGGAGTACTTTCCCCCGCAGGGATTCTCGAACGATACGAGGGGATGCGTTCCGTCGTTGCCGCCGAGGCGGAGGCGCTCGCGACCGCCCCGCGGCTGGTGTCGGCCGCCGAGGTGATGCGGCCGCTGCACGCGCACGGTCGCCGGCGGGTCCCGGACGAGCCGGAGCCCCCGTCGTCGGAGCCCCGCACGCTCGCTCGAGCGGTGAACGACGCGCTCACCGGGATTCTCGAGGCGATACCGGAGTCGTTCGTGTTCGGTGAGGACGTCGCAGACAAGGGCGGGGTGTACGGGCTCACGCGTGGTCTGCTCCGCCGCTTCGGGCCGCACCGCGTCTTCGACACGATCCTCGACGAGCAGACGATCCTCGGTACGGCACTGGGTTTCGCGGTGGCGGGACTGCTGCCGATTCCGGAGATCCAATACCTGGCCTACCTGCACAACGCCGAGGACCAGTTGCGAGGAGAGGCGGCGAGCCTGATGTTCTTCTCCGACGGCCGCTTCCGCAACCCGATGGTGGTGCGCATCGCCGGCCTCGCCTACCAGCGCGGGTTCGGTGGGCACTTCCACAACGACAACTCCGTCGCGGTGCTGCGCGACATTCCCGGTCTGGTGCTCGCGGTGCCGAGCCGCCCGTCGGTGGCCGGGGCACTGCTGCGCAGCTGCGTGCACCTCGCGCGCAGCGAGGGCCGGGTGTGCGTGTATCTCGAGCCGATCGCGCTCTACCACGAGCGCGACCTGTACGACGAGGGCGACGGACTGTGGCAGGAGCCGCCCGATTCCGTTGCGGTACAGCCGGGCTCGGTGCGGATGTACGGTACGGGCGACGACGTGCTCATCGTGACGTTCGGCAACGGCGTCCGGATGAGCCTGCGCGCGGCCCGTCGGCTGTCGGCGCGCGGCGTGGAGGCCGCCGTGCTGGACCTGCGGTGGCTGGCGCCGCTGCCGCTGGCCGAACTGCTGGCGTGTGCGCAGTCCTTCCCGCGCGTGCTGGTGGTGGACGAGACACGGCGCAGCGGCGGGGTGTCGGAAGCGGTGGTCACCGCACTGGTGGACGCGGGCTACCGCGGCCGGATCTCGCGGGTCACCAGCCGCGACAGTTTCGTGCCGCTCGGGCCGGCGGCGGCCGAGGTGCTCCTGTCCGAGGACGACGTCGTCAGCGCGGCCACGGAGTAACGGCGCGTCATCGCGGTCGTGTCCGGCTCGCCGCCGTCGCGCAGCTCGACGACGTCCTGCCCCCGGCAGGGACGAAGGTCCCGGGAAGCGAGGACCTTCGCCGGGCGGAAATACCCGGAGGGGTACTTGAAGAGTCCCGAGTGCGGGTCTACAGTCGTCGTTGAATACCCCACCGGGTATCAAGGGGCGTGGAGGCCCAGCCCGCGTCCGCGCCTGCGTCACGGACGGAAAGGACTGTTCACATGTCGCTCCATTCAGGCAACGGTGCCGCGCGACATCGAGTACTCGTCGTCGGAGGTGGCACGGCCGGAATCGCGACCGCTGCGCGCCTGCGCCGGGCCGGCGTCACCGACATCGCGGTGATCGAGCCCTCCGACGAGCACTGGTACCAGCCCCTGTGGACCCTCGTCGGCGGAGGACAGGCCTCGCTGGACGAGACCCGCCGAGCCGAGGAGAAGCTGATCCCCAAGGGCGTCCGGTGGATCCGGGCCGCCGCGACCGCCGTCGACCCCGACGCGCAGACCGTCACGACCGACCGCGGGACCGTCGTCGGCTACGACTACCTTGTGCTGGCCACCGGCCTGCAACTCGACTGGGACGGGGTGCCGGGCCTCGCCGAGGCCGTCGGGCACGGTGCCGTCTCGAGCAACTACTCCTCGCAGTACGCCCCCTACACGTGGGAGCTGATCCGGAACATGCGCTCCGGCACGGCGATCTTCACCCAGCCCGCCGGCCCCATCAAGTGTGCCGGCGCGCCGCAGAAGATCGCCTACATCGCCTCCGACTACTGGCGGCGGCAGGGCCTGCTGGACGGGATCCGCGTCATGCTCGTCCTGCCCGGCGACTCGATGTTCGGCATCCCGTCCTGGCGGCAGACCCTCGAGGGGGTCGCCGCGAAGTACGGCATCGAGGTGCGACTGAGCTCGGAGATGACCGCGCTCGACGGATCGTCGCGCAAGGCGACGATCGTGAACAGCGCCACCGGCACCGAGGAGGTCGTCGGGTTCGACATGCTCCACGCCGTGCCCCCGCAGCGCGCGCCCGGTTGGGTCGCGGCGAGCCCGCTCGCCAACCCGGCGAGCCCCTTCGGCTACGTCGAGGTCGACGAGCACACGCTTCAGCACCGCCGGTATCCCAACGTGTTCGCGCTCGGTGACGTCGCGGACCTGCCGACGTCGAAGACCGGCGCGGCGGTCCGCAAGCAGGCGCCCGTCCTCGTCGCCAACCTGGTTGCCGAGATGCGTGGCGTCGGCAAGCGCAAGAGCTACGACGGGTACTCGTCCTGCCCGTTCGTCACCGCCCGGGACAAGATGATGCTCGCGGAGTTCGACTACGACCTCAACCCGTCCCCGAGCATCCCGGTCATCGACACCACCAAGGATCGCCGCGACATGTGGCTGCTCAAGCGCTACGGCCTGCCGGCCATGTACTGGCACGGGATGGTCAAGGGCCGCGTCTGAGTCACCGGAGGCGGCGCAGCGCGATCGGTTGCCCGTCCGACGGGTACGGAAGTGACGTGAAGTTCAGCGGCGCAACGTAATCGGACGGAACGTGCCACCGGTACCCGAGCAGCAGGTGGTGCAGCACCGTCTTGATCTCGGCGCCGGAGAAGTACATGCCCAGGCAGCGGTGCTCTCCGGCGCCGAACGGCGTCCACGCGAACTTGTGCACGCGATCCTCGCGGCGTTCCGGTGCGAAGCGACCGGGATCGAACTTCTCCGGTTCCGGCCACAACTCGGGCATATGGTGGCTGTAGTGCAGCCCGACGTTGATCAGGGTGCCGCGCGGCACGAAGTGGCCCAGGATGTCGGTGTCGGCGGTGGTGTACCGGACGATGCCCGGCACCGGCGTCACGAGCCGCTGGCACTCCTTGATCACCAGGTCCAGGCTCGTGAGCGATTCGAGGTCCGCCAGGGTCGGGGTCGTCGTACCGAGCGCCTCCGACTCCTCCCGGCACAGTTGCTGCCACTCGGGGAACTGGCCGAGGTACTGCAGCACGGTGGACAGCGTGATGGTCGAGGTGTCGTGCGCGGCCATCATCAGGAAGATCATGTGGTTGACGACGTCCTCGTCCGAGAATCGCTCGCCGTCTTCGGATTCCACGTGACACAGCGCGGTGAACAAGTCGTCGCCGTCGCCGGCGCGACGGGCCGGCAGGTAACGCCGGAAGAACTCCTCGAGCCGGCGGCGGCCCACCACGCCACGGCGCCAGCGGGTTCCGGGCAGGGGATAGCGCACGATCGCCGTGGCCGCCTGTACGCACCCGATGAACGCCTTGTTCACCTCGGCCATCTCGGTGGCCGACGATCCCTCGGCGCCGCCCATGAAGATCGATGTGGCGAGCCCGAGGGTGAGTTCTTTCAGTGCCGGGTAGGCGCGGAAGTCCTCGCTCGGTGCCCACGAGTCGAGGGCCTGCGCGATCGCGGGCTGCATCGAGTCCGTGTAGCGGGCCAGGCGGTCCCGGGTGAAGGCCTGCTGCATGATCCGTCGGTGCGTGCGGTGCTCGTCGCCGTCGAGCAGCATCAGGCCGCGGTCGAAGAACGGGCCGATGAGGGTCCGCCAGCCCGGGCCGTTCGCGAGTGCCCGGTCGCGGTTCTGCAGCGCGGCGCCACAGGCGTCGGGTCCGAGCAGCACCACCCAGGGCCGGCCCGCGAACCGGAACCAGGACACCTCGCCGTGTTCGCGGTATCGCCGGTCGTAGGCCTTCAGCGGATTGCGCATGTAGTCGAGGGCGTACCCGACGTAGGGCAGTCCGGCGTCCCCGGGTACCGCGGTCAGGCCGGGTGGGGAGGGCGCGAGCACTTTCGTCATGAGGTCTCCGATTCGTCGGACCGTATCTGACATGAAGCTCTGTCAATTGACAGTAGCGTGGATCACAGGCGGCGATCTGTCAAGATTCGACTATGGGCAGGCCCAGTCGTCAGTACCGCGGAAAGAGTGCCGAGCAGCGCGCCGCCGACCGCCGTGAGCAGTTGCTCGCGGCCGGTCTGACGGTGTTCGGCCGCGAGGGCGGTGACCGTGCCACCATGACCGCGATCTGCCAGGAGGCCGGGCTCACCGAGCGGTACTTCTACGAGAGCTTCTCCGGCCGGGACGAGCTGCTCGTGTGCGTCGTCGAGCGGATCGCCGACGAGATCCGCGAGCGCGCGCTGGCGGCACTCGCCGAATCCGAGCGCGGCCCCGAGGAGCGGGCCCGCGCCGCCATCGCCGCGTTCGTCGCGGTCCTCACCGACGATCCGCGCAAGGGCCGGGTCGCCGTCGTCGAGTCCGCGGCTGCCGAGCCCTTGCGCACCCGTCGCCGGGAGTTGCTGCGCCAGTTCGCCGACCTCGTCGCAATCGAATCTCGCGAGCTGTGGGGCGACCGCGCGCTGCAGCCGCCCCACGACCAGATCGCCGCGCTGCTGTTCGTCGGGGGTCTCGCCGAGCTCATGACCGCGTGGCTCGGCGGCGAGATCGACGTGACCCCCGATCAGATCGTCGAGGCAGCGACCCGCCAGTACGCGTTCATCGCCCACCGTTGAGGCTGTCGTCGTGCTCGGGCCGCGCCGCGCGGCGCCGGCTGCCGGGCCGCCGCCACACGGGTTCGAGGGCCGCGGTCTCCTCGGCCGTGGCCATCCGGAACGGCGGGGCCGCGGGTGCCGCGAGGCTGCGACGGCCCTGGCCGCGCGTGGCGCGCAGGCTGGCGACGATCGACACGGTCAGGATCGTGGCGACGACGGCGAGCGAGATCGGCGTCGGCACGTAGAACACGTCGATCTTCAGCAGCATCTTGATGCCGACCCACACCAGCACCAGGGCCAGCCCGATCTTCAAGTACACGAAGCGGTGGATCAGGTCGGCGAGCAGGAAGTACATCGCCCGCAGGCCCAGCACCGCGAACGCGTTGGCGGTGAAGACGAGGAACGGTTCGTCGGTGACGGCGAAGATCGCGGGGATCGAGTCGACCGCGAAGACGATATCGGTGATCTCGATGAGCACCAGCACCGCAAGCAGTGGGGTGGCCAGCAGCGCACCCCCGCGACGGACGAGGAACTTCTGACCGTGGTAGGCGTCGGTCATCGGCACGTGGCGGCGGAACAGCCGCAGCGCACGGGACTTCTCGGGGTCGAGGTGCTCGTCGCGCTGCCGGATCATCCGGTAGCCGGTGTAGAGCAGGAACGCCGCGAACAGGTAGAGGATCCAGCCGAAGCTCGCGATGAGCACCGAGCCTGCCGCGATGAACAGACCCCGGAACACCAGGGCGCCGAGCACGCCGAGGAACAGGACCCGGTGCTGGTACTCACGCGGCACGGCGAAGTAGGTCAGGATGATCGCCCAGACGAAGACGTTGTCGACGGCGAGCGACTTCTCGATCAGGTAGCCGGAGAAGTACTGCTGGCCGAACTCCGAGCCGTACTGCCACCAGATCAGCGCGCCGAATCCGACGCCGGTACCGACCCAGAACAACGACCAGCCTGCGGCCTCGCGCACACCGATCACGTGCGCGCGGCGGTGCGCGAACAGATCCACCGCCAGCATCGCCACGATCGCGGCGAGTACCGCCGCCCACAACCACAACGGAACGGTCATCGGGACCACCTCTCAGCCTCGAAACGGCCGAAAGTCTTTCCCGGCTCGAACCCGAGCCCGCTCCGCCGGGGGGCCGGCGGACGGCCTCCGAGTTGACGACGAAACGCGGAGGGATACTCCCTTTCGCGAACTGCAATTAGTGAATAGTATTTCCGGTTAATTGTCAAGGGAACGGGAGATAGGGGCGCGTGAGCAGCTCGATCGCGTGACCGGCCGGGTCCTTGAAATAGACTCCGCGCCCGCCGTGCTCCGTGTTCGTTTCGCCGGGACGGCGCATCTGCGGATCGGCCCAGTGCTCGATGCCGGCGTCGCACAGCCGCCGATACGCCCTGTCGAAGAGGTCGTCGTCGACCATGAACGCGTAGTGCTGCATCTGGATCTCCACCGGGGGCTCGGCGAACTGCAGCAGTACGCCGTCGTCGAGCTGGATGTTGGTGAACGAGCCCCAGGACGGTGCTTCCGAAAGTTCCAGCAGTTCACGGAAGAACCGCGCCGACTCGTTGCGGTCCGCGGCGGCGATGATCGTGTGGTTGAAAGTGACGGCCATGGGAGTTCCTCGCTGTAGTTCGATCCGGGGACGGGACGGCGGTACGCACGAGCCCGGCGGTCCCCGTATCGAATGCGGGCGGCGACCCTGCGCCGCCCGTACCACGCTCAGACCTCCACCGGATCGCCGATCCGTGAGTGGCGTAGTGCCGGCCCGGTGTTCACCCGACGAACGCTACCCGGGGCCGCCCGGGCGCACCAGGGATGCGGCCACGGCCCGAGTGCGAAGCGCGATACCGGAAACCGCGCTGCCCTATGGTGTGCGGGTGACCTCCTCCGCCCGCCCCGGAACGCCGCCCGCCGGTGACGAGGACCGTGCCCGGGGCTGGACGTTCCTGACCAACCACGCGCACGTACTGCTGTGTGTCGCCGGTGGCGGTCAGCCCACCGTCCGCGAACTCGCGCAGCGGATCGGGATCACCGAGCGGTCCGTGCAGACGATCGTTGCCGACCTGGTCGACGGCGGTTACCTGACCCGCACCCGGGTGGGGCGCCGCAACCTCTACTCGGTGAATCCGGCCGGGCGGCTCCGTCATCCGCTCGAATCCGCGCACACCGTCGGCGAGCTGATCGACGCGCTGCGCTGAGGGCAGGGCTCGTCGCCGGGGATGTCCGGCTCGCCCCGTCACGGACACCTGCGTCGTGTGACCGCAGTCACGTGGCATGCTGGCGCCCATGATCGACGTCGAACGTCCCAAGCTGGAAGGCACCGTCGCGGTCGGGGGCGGCCGCCGGATCGGCTTCGCCGAGTTCGGATCGGCCCAGGGCCGGGCGGTGTTCTGGCTGCACGGCACCCCCGGGGCGCGCCGGCAGATCCCCGTCGAGGCACGAAGCTACGCCGAGCGTGAGCACGTCCGGCTCATCGGCCTCGACCGCCCCGGCATCGGCTCGTCGAGTCCGCACCGCTACGAGAACGTCCTCGCCTTCGCAGACGACCTGCGCATCGTCGCGGACACCCTCGGCGTGGACCGGATGGCGGTCGTCGGACTCTCCGGCGGCGGCCCCTACACCCTCGCCGCGGCGCATGCGATGCCCGAGCGGGTCATGGCCGCCGCGGTACTCGGGGGTGTCGCGCCCGTCGTCGGTCCCGACGCGATCAGCGGCGGCCTGATGCGGTTGGGCACGATGGTCGCGCCGCTGCTCACCGTCTGGGGCGTCCCCATCGGCATGGGCGTGACGTCGATGATCCGGGTCGTGCGGCCGTTCGCGTCGCCGCTCATCGACATGTACGGGTGGCTCTCGCCCGAGGCCGACCGGCAGTTGCTGGCCCGCCCCGAGTTCAAGGCGATGTTCCTCGACGATCTGCTCAACGGCAGCCGCAAGCAGATGGCCGCGCCCTTCGCCGATATCGTGGTGTTCGCCCGGGACTGGGGTTTCCGCCTCGAGGACGTCAAGGTGCCGGTCCGGTGGTGGCACGGCGACACCGATCACATCGTCCCCATGGAACACGGCCTGCACGTGGTGGGCCGCCTGCCCGACGCCGAGTTCCACCACCTGCCCGGCGAGAGCCACCTGGGCGGCCTGGGCGTGTCCGAGGACATCCTCTCGACCGTCCTGCGGATCTGGAACGACGCCGACCGCTGACTCCGCGGTGGCCGAATGTCACACCGATTCGATCACATCGAACGCGTGTCACATTCGGTCGCGACGGGGCCGACACGGCGCCGGAGAGGGCATGATGTCCGGATGGACACCGGCGTCGGAGGGGACGGGTGGGCCACCCGCTGGGTGGACCCGCTCGCCGACCTTGCCGCCGGCACGACGACCGCCCTGGTCCCCGACGTGATCGTCACCGCGCTCGCTCTGGGTCTGACGTACCGATACGTCGGACGCACTGTCGCCACGGACGTGCACGGCGTGCCGGTGCGGGCGACGGTGCGGTCGGTGCAGGTGCGACGTCGCCGCGCGCACCTGCAGTCCCGGGTCGAGCTCGCGGCAGTCGACTGGGGCGGGCGCCGGGTGGACGAGGTGACCGTGGTGGCGCACGGTGTGCGTGTCGTCCCCGGGATCCGCACCCGGCTCAGCGCACACCGTCTCGACGTCCACGGCACCAGCGGCGTCGGCGCCGTGCTGGACTGGCTCAACTCCCTCGGCCACGACTGGGTTCTCGCCCTCGATCGCGACGGATCGATCCGCGCGACGCATCGCCGCCGTCGGCTCACCGCGCTCGTCGACGTCACCGTCACGGACGGCGTGGCCCGGATCGAGATGTGCGACGCCCGCTGCTACGGCGTGCCGGTGCCGGGACGGCTGCTCCCACCACGCGACGTCGCGCTGCCACCCCTGCTCGGCGGTGCCGGGAGCGTCTGCGCCGCGCGCGAGGGCCACCTCGTCCGGTTCGCGATGCAGGTGCCGGCCGTGTCGTACGCGTTCGACCCGCTGGGCGCGTGAGGGGCCGGGTGAGGCTCACAGCCACCGGCGCGGCGGCTTCTTCACCCACATGATCTTCTCGTCCGCGGCGGTGGGGGTGGCTGCGGGATGGCCGGGATGCTGCGCGGCCCACTCCGACTTCTCGGTGAGCAGCCGAGCGACGAGCGCCCACGTCTCCATCGTGCGCGGCGGGTGTGCTCCGGCGGCCCGGGCCAGCTTCCGGCGCATGTCGTCGGCCAGGGCCAGCAGCTCGTCCGCGGTGATGCCGCGGTTCCAAGCGAACCGGGCGAGGACGATCGCCTTCTCCCGCCGATTGCGGGCTGCCTCGTCGGTGTGCGCGAAGTCCTCGTCGGTGGCCATGCCCTACAGAATTCGTCGCCGGCCGTGTCGTTGACAACCCACCGCGCGCGGCTCACGCTCGGAGCAGGCGCACGCGCGGCCCGGGGGAGGACGAAATGCCGGTGACTCCGATGGATCTCCCGGACGGCACACCCGAGGACGTGCGGGTGCGCGCGGCGTCCGCTCCCCGGGTGCCGGTGTCGGATCCGGCGCTCGGCCGCGACGTGCGGGCCGACACCCGGGGAATGCCCCCGCACCGGCTCGTCGCGATCGGCGACTCCGTGCTGCAGGGCTTCCAGAGCGGCGCCGTCTTCCACACCGACGTCTCGGTCCCCGCGATCGTTGCCCACGAACTCGGCTGGCTCCACCGGTTCCGCTACCCGCGCTACGGCGGTCCGGGCGGGTTGCCGCTCAACATCGAACTGCTCCTGCGCGACCTCGAGCGACGCTTCGGGCCGGCGGTGAACGTGTGGGAGACGCCGCTCGCGCTGTTCGCTGTGCGCGCGCTCATGGACCGGGTGGAGGACTACTGGGAGCGCGGGCCCGGTCGGGAGCCGCCGCTGCTGGCGGCACACCAGCACAACCTGTCCTGTTTCGGCTGGGACCTGCGCGACGCCCTGAGCAAGACCGCCGCGACGTGCGAGGCGGCGATCTCCGCACCGAACGACGACCTGCTCGACCAGATTGTGCAGAACAACGGGGAACGCGCCGCGTTGCGGGTCTATCCGCGCTGGAGCGACGAGGCGAAGGCGATGACGGTGTTCGACGCGGCCGCAGCGCTCGGCGACGACCACGACGACACAACCGAGTCCGGAATCGAGACACTGGTGGTGTTCCTCGGCTCCAACAACGCGCTCGGCACGGTCACGGACCTGCGCATCGCGTGGAGCGGTCCGGACTTTCGCGACCTCACTGCGAAGGACGCCTATACCATCTGGCGACCCGAGCACTTCGCGGCCGAGTTCGCCGAGGTGGTCGAGCGGGTGGCGGCAATCCGGGCGCGGCACGTCGTGTGGTGCACGATCCCCCACGTCACCATCGCGCCGATCGCGAAGGGTCTCGGACGCAAGATGGAACCGGGGTCGCCCTATTTCCCGTACTACACCCGGCCGTGGATCGAGGAGGCGCGGTTCGATCCGGCTCAGGACGAGCACATCACGGGTGCCGGCGCGTACGCGGTGGACCTCGCGATCGACCTGTACAACGAGCGCATCGAGCAGGCGGTCGCCGATGCCCGTTCCGGTGGGCACGGCCGGGCACGGGACTGGTATCTGCTGGACGTGGCCGGTCTGCTCGAGCGCCTCGCGTCGCGGCGCTTCGTCACCGATGTCGGTGCCCGCCCGGCATGGTGGACCCCGTACCCGCTCCCGTCCGCACTCGCCGCGCTCGACCCCGTGCCGGATTCGCGGTTCCTGACGGCCGACGGTCGTGGGGGCCGGGCCGCGGGTGGGCTGTTCTCCCTCGACGGAGTGCATCCGACGACGGTGGCGAACGGGATCCTCGCGCAGGAACTGATCAACGTGATGCGCCGCGCCGGGGTGCAGTTCCACCACGGCAACGGCGGTGTGCGCCCGGATCCGGTGACCGTGGACTTCGAGCGGTTGATCCGCAGGGACACCCTGGTGCGGACGCCGCCCGGGAACATCGACTCGACCCTTGGCATCCTCGCGTGGGCGGACGAGGTCGGTGACCTCGTCCGGCGCACGCTGAGCATCCGCTTCCGGTGATCAGTTCTCGGCGGGTGCCGTCCTCCGGTCGATCAGCCGGCCCCACAGTTCGGTCGCGACGGTGTGGGCGCGCCGGTGTCCCTGGACGGTGGTGCCGGGACCGGAGGTCAGGTCGGTGAGGGCTTCGCACAGGTCGACGATGTCGACGTGGAAGCGCATCGAGGCGTCGAGCAGTTCGTCGAACGCCTGGTCCTCGGTGTAGGAACGGCCCCTTGCGGAGCGGAGAAGAGCCTGCGCGGTGTCGAGTGCCGTCAGGCGTCGTACCGCGGGGTTGTCACGGTGTGCTTCGATCGTCAATTGTCCGCCTCTGAGGTGTCGCCACTGGGCGTGTGTCAACTCGTTGTAGTGCGGGTACCCCACCGGTTCGGCGGCTACCCGGGTTTGTGTCCCCCGTCACAGTACGAGGACTCTGCCGTCGTGTCCACCGTACCCGAGTTTGCCCTGCGCAGGCCGGTGAGTCGGCGCCGTGCCCCCGGGCGTTCCGTCTTCGATGTCCGAATTCCCCGGAGCGGCAGAGAGATCCGACGCCGTGTATGTTGCGCGCCGGTCACGCCGGAGGCGGCGGGCGGTGATCGAGGAACCAGTCCCGCGCTTGCTGTGCCACGACCTCGAGCGTGCCGGGTTCCTCGAACAGGTGCGTCGCCCCGCGCACGATCCGCAGTTCGTGTTCGCACCGCATGGCCGCGGCGGCCTGCCGGTTCAGTTCGATCACCATGCGATCCAGGCCGCCGACCAGCATGAGCGTGGGGGCGCGGACCCGGCCGAGCCGGGGCATCGCCAGATCGGGTCGCCCGCCGCGGGAGACGACGGCGGCGATCTCCCGGTCCGGATCGGCGGCGGCCCACAGCGCCGCGGCGGCGCCGGTGCTGGCCCCGAAGTAACCGATCCACTCGGCTTCCGCGCGGACGAGATCGGTCACCTCACCGAGCCGGCTCGCGAGCAGTTCGATGTCGAAGACGAGGGCGCGGTCGCCCTCCTCGCCGGCGGTCAGCAGGTCGAACAGCAACGTGCCCAGGCCGGCGGCGTTCAGTTCCCCGGCGACGTACCGGTTGCGCGGGCTGAACCGGCTGCTGCCGCTGCCGTGCACGAAGATCACCAGGCCGTCCGATCCGGCGGGGACGGTCAGGGTGCCGGCCAGGCTCACGTCGCGAAGCTCGAGCTCGACGTCCCGGCCGCCGGAATCGACGCCGCGGTCGCGCCGGCTGTCGGCGGTGCTCATCGGGTCCGGCTCAGGCCAGGGTGACCGTGCGGGTGTGCGAGCGGACCGCGTCCTGCAGGTCCTGGCGCGAGAGTGTGTGCGGACCGCACGCGCAGCGCGCGGGCACGTCGTCGTCCTCGAACTGGGTCGCCTCGAGGGTGTCGACGAACTCGGACCCGAGGGATCCGCCGTGGTGCGCGGTCTCGGACCGGTCGCGATTGCCGTGCGCCGTCGGCCCACCGCCGGCGACGAGCACCGGCCCCTCCGGGGTGCGGTAGACGGTGGCGACGTTGTGGCTGGCGGGGCACTTCACGCGCACGAGGGCGTGGTCGCTGCGCTGGCTGCCCAACGAATCCACGGCAGCACGAGCCATCCGGCGGCGGTCTGTGGGAAGGAGGTCGGGGATGTTCATGGGACCTATTGCACACCCGATCGCGGCCGAATCGAGGGCTTTCGAGAGCAACGGGCCCGATTCGCCCGTTGCGCTACCAGTGCCCGGGTGTGGCCACTGTGGCGGGCAGCCGGGTACGTGCGTCGCCCCGGGCGGAATCGACCTGTGACTGGACGAGGAACAGGCTGCCGGTGAGGTCGGCGCCGCGCAGGTCGGCGTCCCGCAGGTCGGCGCCGATGAGGTCGGCCCGGCGCAGGTCCGCTTCGCGCAGGTCCGCGGCGACGAGGAGGGCGCCGCGCAGGTTCGCGCCGTGCAGGTCGGCGCGCCGGAGCTTCGCGCCGATCAGGTCCGCCCCGCGGCGGTTCTTTCTGCGGCCGCGCACGGAGGCCCGGGCGAGTTCGCTCGCGCGCAGCAGCAGGGTGTTGATCTCCTGCCGGTGCGTCGCGACGTCGAGTCCGGCGAGGGCGTCGGCGTCGCCGCGGGTCAGCCGGTCGGTCGCGGCGCGCGCACCGCGCAGGTCCGCGTGGATCGGCCGGGAGGTGGGCAGGGACGCCGCCTCGTCGAGATACCAGAGCAGCTCGTGCAGTTGACGCACGACGGGGAAGACGTCGAACATCCGCCGGGCGGTCTGCGGCGCGCGGCGCCAGTCCGCTCCGCCGAACGTGATCTGTGAGACCTTCTGGCCGGCGCCGAAGCAGTCGTAGACGGTGCACCCGGTGAACCCCTTGCGCCGCAGGTCCCGGTGGATGCCGCAGCGGAAGTCGTCCCGCAGGTTCGGGCAGGGCCGGCCCGCCTCCTTGTCGATCGCGAAATCGGTCGACACGGCGAAAGGCAGAGCCACACAACACAAACCGAAGCAACTGCCGCAGTCGGCCAGAAGGTCCGGACGGGGAGTGCGGCGGTCCGTCTCGGACAAGGCTCACGTTCCTCTCGGTGGGCGGGGCGCAGCCGGTGGCCCGGCCGAGCCTAGCCCGGGCCGCCATCCGGGGCCCGCGGTGGGTGGTCCGAGGGGCCGGGCGGCGGCCGCCACGACGGGTCACGCCCGCTGAGCCCGATCAGGCGATCGAGGTCCGGGGCGTCGTCGGGAACCGCGACCGCCGGCCCGAAGAGCCCGCCGGCTGCGCGTTCCTCATCGGTGGTCGCGGCGACGAACGACAGGCACGCGGCCAGCGCGACGGGATCGCAGGAGAACCTCCGGCCGCTGGCGGTGGCGATGTCCCAGCCGTGGATCACGAGTTCGTCGAGCGCCACGAGCCCCGCGACGTGACCGGGCAGATCGATGCCGCCGGCCTGGGTCGTTCCGGTCCATGCGCCGGGATCGCGCCACGCCTCGGCGAGGGCGAGGACCTGCCCGGGGATCCTGGTGCGCCAGTCGTCGCCGAGCCGGGACGCGTCGGCGGACGGTCCCTGCCCGGTGTGGTCACCCACAGCCTTCCCGGCGGCGGCGGTGAACGCCAGGGACAGCCCGCCCACGTGATCCACCAGGTCCCCGATGGTGGTGCCGGCGCACGGGGTGGGACGGGCGAGTTGTTCGTGCGTGAGCGCGCCGACGAGCCGTGCCATCTCGTGGGCGGCCGGTGCCAGGTCGAGGATCTCGGTCATGAGCGTTCCTTCCGGCGGCGGTGTGCTCATGGTGCCGCACCGGTCCGACAGGTTCGACCGGGTCGCGCCGGACGGCTCGCCGCGACGAGAACACGCGACGAGAAAATCTGCAGTCGCAACCGTAGACTTTCGGCATCGATGCCGATAACATCGAGGACGACAACGCGAAGGATCCGGAAGAGGGGCAACCGAGGGGTTGCCGGGGAAGTTGCAGAGGGGGCGGAGCCGCACTCGGTTCTGCGGCTCCGCCCCGACGACGCGACGGGCGGACTCTGCGGAGGCCGACCACGTCGCCACCGGAGAGCAGAGCGAGAGGCTGGTGATGCGTATCCATCGGGATAGCGAACTCGTGTATGTCATTTCCTCGTGCCGGTCGAGGCCGGCATTGTCATAACCGTCACGAACCCCGGTGCCCTATGTGCCGGGGTTCCCTCTCGTAGCAACGAAGGGCACGTGGATCCCACCCACGACCGCGCTCCCGCGGTCACCAACGAACTCGACAACGACGACTACCCCGCTTTCAGCATGGGTCGCGCCGCTGCGTCGCTCGGGGTCACTCCTGCCTTCCTTCGCAGTCTGGACGACACGGGCCTCGTGGTGCCGCAGCGTTCCGGGGGCGGTCACCGCCGCTACTCCCGGAACCAGCTTCGTCTCGTCGCGCGGGTGCGGGAACTGGTCGACAGCGGCACCGCGGTGGACGCGGCGTGCCGGATCGTCCACCTCGAGGATCAGCTCGCGGAAGCGCGAAGCCGCATTCCGAGCACGTGAGGCACCGGGCACGTGAGGCACCGGGCACGTGAGGCACCGGGCAAGTGAGGCACCGGGTTTCGGGTGGCGGCGGTGTGAATGCGGACACGCCTCCGCGCCGCTGGGGCTACCCCTCGTATAGTCCCGGCGGCGCGGAGGCGCTGTGACCTCGGGCCTGCCGCGCGAACACCCCTCCGCGTGCTCGACGACCGACCCTGTTCATTTGTTTCCCGACTGCATTACACCTTACCATAAACCGGTCGATCGGTTTGTTGGATTCGAAGAATTCATCCGAGCGACCGACGGGGGACGAAAGCCGTTCTCGACGTTCGATCCAGCCACCGGACACGGGCGTGCTCCGATTCGTCCGGGTCGTCTATTATCCCTCGATAAAAGCAGTCCGGCCGGTTTGCAATGAAAGAAGCGACAATGACCGTGGATGCGGACGCAGTGCCCCGGAACAGTCCCGTCCTCGGTTTCGAGTCGACGGTGCCTAGGCGGTACGTCCACCGGCAATCGGTGTCGGAGGTGTTCCTGACGGACTGCGCGTCCGCCGGTGCCGACCATCGATTCCTGCTGGGCGCGCAGTGGCCACGGCTGCACGGTTTCTACCGGACCGAAACCGGACGGTACGACACCATGCTGATCGCCGAGACCCTGCGCCAGACGGCGATCTACTTGGGGCACAAGCAATATCGCGTTCCCCTCGGTCATCCGTTCGTCATGCAGACCCTGCGGGTGGATGCGGCGGTGCACGCGCTCGCCATCGGTACCGGCGCCGCGGAGGTCGTCCTCGACGCCTGCCTGGAGGACCCGGTGTACCGCGGCGGGCTGCTGTCCCAGTTCGACCTGACCGTGGTGTTCGTCGTCGGCGGACGACAGGTGGGCACGGGACAGGGGGTGGCGAACGTCCTCACCCCGGACGCCTACCGGCTGCTGCGCTGGAACGGCACCGGCCCGCGCACGATCGGGGATCCCGTCTGCCCCCCGGCGATTCCCCCCGCCGTCGTCGGGCAGTCCCGGCCCCTGGACGTCGTGCTCGGTCCGCAGTACGCCGAGAACCGCTGGCGCCTGCGGGTCGACGATCGTCATCCGGTCCTGTTCGACCATCCCAGCGATCACGTTCCCGGCATGCTCGTCCTCGAGGCGTTCCGGCAGAGCGCCCGTGCCGCATGCGGCCGCCCGCACGCCGACGTCGACCTCATCGAGGCCGCCTACCACCGGTTCGTCGAACTGGACGAGCGGGCGAACGTGGTGGCGCGGATCGATCCGCACGATCCGTGGACCGTGCGGACCTCCGTCGAGCAGTGGGGCGAGGCTCTGGCGACCGGCACGGTGCGGCTGGCACCGGATCGGTCGCGATGCTGACCGCCGCCGCGTCGCGTTCAGTCGGCGGCCGGCGTCCAGCGGGACCGACGGATCCGCGGGATCTCACCGTGGCGGTCTGCGGGCACGACGGCGGGCAGCAACAGGGTCCACATCTCGTCGAGGCGTTGTTCGAGATCCTGCCGGTGGGTGAGGACGTTGGACACGAGCTGGACGCCGTTGTAGGCGGAGATCACGAACCGGGCCAGCATGGCCGCGTCGATCGTGTCGAGGATGTCGCCCTGGGTGATCGCCTGCTCGGTGAGCTTCTCGCAGGCGGCGATCCAGTCCAGGTACGGGCCGGTGGGACCGTCGGTGGCGCTGAGTTCGAGGGTCAGGCGGATACCGGCCCGCACGATCGGCTCGTCGATCATCTGGCGCGCCATCTCGTGCGAGAGCATCACGATCTGCTCGAGCGCGGGAATGTCGAGGCTCGCGATGGCTTCGACCGCGGCGATCGAGATGCGATGCTGCTCCTCGATGACGACCTGGGCGAGTTCGTCCTTCGAGCGGAAGTGGAAGTAGAGGGCGCCCTTGGTGATGCCGGAACTCTCGACGATCGCGCCGAGGCTCGCGCCTTCGTAGCCCGACCGTTCGAAGTTCTCGGCCGCGCCGAGAACGATCTGCTGCCTGGTCGCCACCGCCCGCGCTTGCTGAGCCATCCGTCCTCACTCCGTTCCCACCCTGTGTTCCGACGAGGTGCATCGTGACGAACCCCATCGGGTTTCCCCCACCCGGCCGAATGGTACCCACAGTAATGGACCGCCGCCGCGACGAAGGTTCGGCGCAACTCCCGCGAATCGCGCTGATCGGCGCCACCGGCTTCGTCGGGGGCGCCGTGTTCGCGGGGCTCACGGCGTCCGACGTGCCCTGCACGGCCGTCGCGCGACGGCCGGACGAGTTGCCCGCCGCCGCGACGCGGACGGCCGCGGCGGACCTGACCGAGCCGTCGTCCCTGGACGCCGTGGTCGCCGCCGCCGACGTGATCGTGCACGCCGCCTCGTACACCGGATCGGACCCGCAGACGTGCGACGAGGTGAACCGTGCCGGGACCGGGAACCTCCTCGCGGCGGCGGCCCGGCAGCACCGGCCGCACGTGATCTACGTCAGCACGATCGGGGTCTACGGTCCCGGCCCGCACCGCGGTGTCGCCGAGGATGCCGTTGTGCCGAATCCGGTCTCGGTGCTCAGCGAGAGCCGGCTCGCGGCCGAACTGGCCGTGCGTGATTACGGCGGCACCGTGGTGCGGGCCGCCTTCGTCTACGGGCCCGGAGACCGCTGGTTCGTGCCCGGCATCGCGCAGATCCTCACTCGCCTCGGCGCCTGGGTCGAGGACGGCCGCCCCCTGCTGTCGGTGATCTCGGTCGGCGATCTCGGCCGCCTGATCGCGGCACTGGCGGTCCGCGGCACCCGGCCCGGACCCGGCGGCGACGTCCTGCACGCCGCCCATCCGGATCCGGTGAGTGTGCGGGCCCTCGCGTCGGCCTTCGCGCGCGACGCCGGATTCGACCTGCCCCGCACCAGCCTCGGGTACGACGAGGCCGTGGCCGTCGCGCCGGAGCGGGGACTGACCGAGCGGCACATCGACCTCGCGGGCCACGACCACTACTACGACGCGACGCGCATCTGGCGTGAGACCGGGCTGCGAGTGCCGCCCCCGGCCTTCGGTCCGTAGGGAGTGGACCCGGCGCCGTTCCCGTCCAGCGGGAACCGCCGGATGCCTTCGGGGCGCGGCCGCTACCGTCGCGGCGGTGACCACCGTGCCGGCTTCGAATACTCCGTCGCAACCCTTGCTGTCCGGGCGGACGGCGATCGTCACGGGAGGGGCGAACGGCATCGGTGCGGCCGTCGTGCGGATGTTCGCCGAGCACGGTGCCGGCGTCGTCCTCGTCGACACCGACCGCGGGGCCGCCGAGCGGCTGGCCGCCGAAATTCCCGGCGTGGTGCCGATCGTCGGCGACGCCGCGGACCCGGCCGTCGCGACGGAGGCCGCGGGCCATGCCCCGGATGTGCTCGTCAACAACGTCGGTGACTTCCTCCGCCCGTCGACGCCCTTCGCGGAGGCCGACGAATCCGAATGGGCGGCACTGGCCCGCGCCAATCTCGACCACGCGCTGCGGATGACCCGTGCCGTCCTTCCCGGCATGATCGACCGCGGCCGGGGCGGCTCTGTCGTCAACGTCACCACCGTCGAGGCGCACCGCGGCATTCCCGGGCACGTCGTGTACGGCACGTACAAGGCCGGGCTGCGGCACTTCACCCGCAGTCTCGCAGTCGAGGTCGGCCGGCACGGCATCCGGGTGAACGCGATCGCGCCCGATCTGATCGCAACGCCGCAGGTGCCGTACGAGCGGCTCGTGCCGGAGGCGGACCGGCACCGCTGGCCGGGGTGGGCGCCGCTGGGCGGCCCTGGTCGTCCCGAGGACGTCGCCGGACCGGCCCTGTTCCTCGCCTCCGACCTCTCCCGCTACGTCACGGGGTCCACCGTTCACGTCGACGGTGGCAGCTACGCGGCCGGCGGCTGGTTCCCGCGCGCCGACGGCTCGTGGACCAATCGTCCCCTGGCGCCCTGACCGGATCCCCCACACTAGAAGGACTTTCGCGTGAACGCCTTCCCCCCGACGCTGAGCGTCAACCTCCCCAACTTCGGCGACGCGCTGGCCCGCGACAACTTCGCCCACCTCGTGGACGTCGCGGTCCGGGCCGAGGAATGCGGCGTGGACCGCGTGAACGTCACCGACCACATCGTGATGGGAGCCGACACCTCCGGGTACGCGTGGGGGCCGTTCGCCACCGAACCCGATGCGATGTGGCTCGAACCCATGACCGTGCTCGCGGTGATCGCCGGCCGGACCCGCACTATTCGCCTCGGCACCGGCGTGATCATCGCGGCGCTGCGGGGCGCCGCCGTGCTCGCCAAGACCGCGGCCACCCTGGACCACATGTCGGGCGGACGGCTCGACCTCGGGGTCGGAACAGGCTGGCAGGAAAAGGAATACGAGGCCGCGGGACTGAGCTTCGCCGATCGGGGCCCGCTGCTCGACGACACGCTCGCCGCCTGCCGGGCGCTGTGGGAGCACGCCCCGGCCTCGGTGCAGCGTCCGAGCGTGGCCTTCACCGAGGTGTACTGCTCGCCGCGCCCGGGGGACCGGCGGATCCCGGTGTGGGTCTCGGGGTCGTTGTCGAAACCGGTGATCCGCCGGCTTGCCCGATGGGGCGACGGGTGGATTCCCATCATGGGTGCCGGACCGGACGAGTTGCAGCGGGGCCGTGACCTGCTCCGCGCCGCGCTCGAACGGGAGGAACGCGATCCCGACGACCTGCAGATACGCGGGCGGCTGCAGGTGGTGCACGAGGCGAGCGGCGAGATCGCCGTGCCGGAGACCGCGCGGGCGGTGAAAGAGCTTCTTGCCGTCGGAGTCACCGATGTGATGGTCCCGCTGACCATGGTGCATCCCGATCCGGACCGGGCCGCGGACCGGCTCGCGACGCTCGTCGCGGTGCTGCGGGAGGCGGCCGTCTAGCGGCGGCGGGCCGCCCACGCGGTGCGGCTGCCACGGACCGACAGGTCGCTGCGGTGCAGCAGACCGTCGGGGCTGCCGGGCGTCAGCAGGGCGTCGAGGGTCTCCAGATCGTCGGTGGCCAGCCGGCCGTCGAGCGCGGCACGGATGCGGGACAGGTAGGCGTGTGCGTAGCGGGCCGCGCTCGGCGGCGCCGGTGCCGCCTCCACAGTGAAGCTGCGCTGGTCGACGACCTCGAAACCGGCCCGCTCCAAATGGGTCCGCCAGTCCGGGTGCGCGTTCCAGCCCGCGTGCGCCAGGGCCTCGTGGCAGCGCCGCTCCAGGCCCGGCCTGCCCTGCCCGACGTCGTCGGGCAGGAACCGGGGCAGCTCGTCCATCTCGACGATCACCAGCAGGCCACCGGGATTGAGGGCGGCGTGGAGGTCGCGCAGCACCCTGTCCGGGTCGGCGACCTCGTGCAGCGACGAGGCCGCCCACGCGACGTCGACCGTACCGATCGAGGGCCAGGCGACGTCCAGGTCGGCGAGCACGACCCGGAGCCGCCCGGGCGTGCCGTGCTCGGCCGCGGCGGTGCGGATGCGGTCGAGCATCGACGCCGACCGGTCGACCGCGACGATCTCCGCGGTGGGGAAGCGGCGCCCGAGTGCCGAGCTGCCCGTGCCCGTTCCGGCGCCGACGTCGACGATCGTGCGCGGCCGCTGCGGGGCGTGCTGCTCGGCCCATGCGATCACCTCGTCCAGGTACGCGCCGAGCACCTCGGCATCGAGGTCGAGGAGGTCCGCCAGCCCGGCCTCGTGCTGCGTGTGCGGGTGGCCCGGGGCGTGGGTGTGGTGCGTCATGTCGGTCACGGTAGCGGCCGTAGTGCCGGTAACGCATACCATCTTGCGTATGACGCAAGATCTCGATCTGGACGCCGTGATCCGCCGCCGCATCCGCGGCCTGCGCCTGGCCCGCGGCTGGTCGCTCGATTCGCTGGCGGCTCGCTGCCGGCTCAGCCCGTCGACGCTGAGCCGCATCGAGACCGGTAACCGCCGGATCGCTCTCGATCAACTGGTGCCGATCGCCCGGGCCCTGGGCACCACGCTCGATCAGCTCGTCGAATCCGCTGAGGACGAGGACGTGGTGATCCGGCCGCAACCAGAACACATGCCCGGGGTGACCACGTGGCTGCTGTCCCGGGAACGTGCCCTGCACGGCGTGACGGTGGCGAAGATGCGCATCACCCCCGACCGGCCCACCGGAACCGGTGCGGCGGCGGTGCATCCGGGCCGGGAGTGGTTCACCGTCCTCTCCGGCACGGCCCGGCTGCAATTGGGCGAGCGGACGGTGCTGGTGCGGACCGGCGAGGCCGCCGCGTTCTCGACGATGGTCCCGCACGCCATCGGTGCCTACGAAGGCCCGGTGGAGATCCTCACGATCTTCGACCACGACGGCGAGCGTGCTCACCTCCACGGTGATCACGACACGTCGCGGCCGTGACGTCGGCTGCTACAGCGGTTTCAGAAAGCCGAAGAACCTGGGCGTGTGCACCTGGCGCAGCCGGGTGAGCCTGCGGTAACTGATCAGCCACACGCCGTCGACCCTCCGGTACTCCTCGTGATAGTGGCCCCAGCCGTGCAGGTGTTCCTCGACCGCTCCGTTCGTCCACCACAGTTCGTCCTCCATCGCCCAGATCCCGGTGGCCGTGGTGTCGGAGGTAAGGGTGATCTCGGGGGTGTGACCGTGGTGCGCGCTGGTGACCGGAGTGCCTCCGTCGAGCAGGTTCTCGATCGCGCGCCGCAACGGGTCGCGGCCCACCACCCGGTTGGACCGGTCACCGGTGCGCGGCTGGGTGTCCTCGGGGAGGCCGCCCCACGTCTCGCTCACGACGTCCTCGGTGTGCAGCGTCGGGTACAGGTCCCATTGCTTGGTGTCCATCACCCGTAGCCGTGCGGCGAAGAGCCGCTTGATCTCCTCGACGGCCAGGAGTTGTTCCGCGGCGCTCAGCGTCAGGGCCGCTTCCGTGTGCGTCACGAGGACTTCCCTTCACTCGGTGGTGGATCGAAGCAACCGCACCTCGCGGTCGGCGGTGAGGTCGACGACCAGTTCCCGGCGTGCGATGCGCCAGCCGTCCGGCATGCGGCGGTACTCGTCCCGGTAGCGGACGGACACCGTGTAGTCCCGGTATCCGTCGCCGCTCGGGTACACGTGGTGCGCCTCGCAGTACAGCTCGCCCCGCGCCCGGTCGCCGCCGAGGTCGACGACGTGCTGGCCGAGGACGTGCCGCGTGGAGTGCAGGTGCGCGACCGCGGCGAGCACGCCGTCGCCGATCGGCCCCGCTCCGACGAGCACCGGGTCGTGACCGCGACGGACCAGGCCGGGCGGTTGCACGAACTCGGCGTCGTCGGTGAAGAGCGAACGCAGCACGGCAGGCTCGCGGCGGTCGACGGCACGGGCGTACCGTGCGACGACGTCCGTGAGCGCGAGGCGATCCTCGAGTGGGCTGCTCATGCCGGCATTCTCCATCGCTCGACGTCCGGCGCGCGCTCGTCGTCCCACTGATCGGTCGGCGACGAGGCCGCTCCGGGGCGGGTGAAGCGCAGGACCGGGCAGCTGCCCGGGTGGTCGGCGACGGTCACGACGAGACCGGGGTGATCGGTGACGGCGGGCAGCAGCGCGGCGTACGTCGTCGCAAGCGCGTCGGCGAACGTGCGCCGGTGCGGACTCACCGGTCCCGCAGCGCCGGGGCGCAGCACGGACGTCGTCGCGGTCCCGCCGGGCGGCGACGCGTGGTGCTCGCCGGTGACCACGACGTGGTCGAAGCGGTCGGCGGTGATCTGATCGTCGTGGTTCTCGATCCCGACGAGCACCGCGATGTGGGCGGGGTCGAGGAGGGACTCGGCGGCGTCCGCCAGCACCCGCACCGTGCGCGGCAGCCCGTGGGCCGGCATCAGCACGGCGCGGTGACCGGTGCCGATCGCGCTGACCCACGGTCCCAGGAGCGAGAACAGGGGCGCGGTGCGGCTTCCCACGATGGCCACCGTCCCGGCATCGTGGTGCGGGCCGCAGTGCCACAGCGCCCCCGACGGCCCGGGGATCCGGTAGGTGGGCCGACCGGCGCTACCCCAGCCTTCCAACGACTCCCGCACCCGGTGCAGTGCCGTCAGGGACGTGAGGATGTCGTCCATGACCACGTGCGTCGGCAGTTGTCCGTCGAAGTCCGCGTGGACCGCCTCGGTGAGCGGCTTGTGGTGCTGCACGAGCAGATCGATCATGGCGCGGACGGGCCGGACCCGGTGGCCCGGATCGGTGGCCGACGCCGTGGACGGCGTCCGGCGCTGCCGATCGAGCACAGCGGAAAGTTGCTCGGGGAACGAGGATCCCATGGAGGCCTCCTGTCGTCACCGCCGCGCACCCGCCCGTTCGGGTCAGGTCAGCGACGCTTCGTGGATCGCGCGGTCGAATTCGGGCAGCGGCCCCCCGGCCCGCAAGGTGGTCGCGAGGGCCGGGTCGGCTAGGTGCAGGCGGCCGACGGCGATCAGGTCGAATTCGCCGCTGTCGATCCGTCGTTCCACCTCGTGGACGTTGTCGTCGATCGGTGCCGAGCCGCTGATCCGGCTCTCCCGCAGCGACTTCCCGATGCCGACGCTGCCGACGGCCATGGTGGTCACGCCCGTCAGCTGCTTGGCCCAGCCGGCGAGCGAGAGGTCGCTGCCCTCGAAGGCAGGCGTGTCGAAACGCCGGATGCTCGCGTCGAGGATGTCGACGCCGGCCTCGACGAGGGCACCGAGGATCACCTTCAGCTCGTCGGGCGTCTCGGCGATGCGCGCGGTGTAGTTCTGCTGCTTGTGCTGCGAGAAGCGGAACACGATGGGCAGTGCGTCGCCGAGCTCGGCGCGGATGGCCGCCACGACAGCCGCGGGGAATCGGGTGCGCCGTTCGAGGTCGCCGCCCCACGCGTCGGTACGGGTGTTGGTGCCCTCCCACAGGAACGAGTCCAGCAGGTAGCCGTGCCCGCCGTGCAGGGCGATGCCGTCGAAACCGGCCTCTGCGGCGGCCGCGGCGGCGCGGGCGTAGGCCGAGATCACGTCGGCGATGTCCTGCTCGGTCATCGCCTCCGTCGGCCGGGTGGCCCATGCGACGTAGTCCTCCGGGTACGAGGTGACACCCGGGATGCCCCACGTGCCCGAGGGGCGCATCGGCTTCAGCGCGGGATCGACCGTGCTCATCGCACCCCACAGCGGTCCGACGTGCCACAACTGCGGGACGATCCGGCCACCGGCGTCGTGCACCTCGTCCACGACCCGGCGCCACCCCGCGAGCGCGTCGGCACCGTGCATACGCGGAACGCGCGGATTGTCCACGGCCGTCGGGTGATCGATGGCAACACCCTCGGTGACGATCAGGCCGGTCCCGCCCTCGGCCCGCCGCCGGTAGTAGGCGGCGACGTCCTCACCCGGCACACCGTCGATCGAGTACGACCGTGTCATCGGTGACATCACGATGCGGTTCGCCAGCTCGAGTGAACGCACACGGAGGGGGCGGAAGAGCGGGGAGGAGGAAGCCATGCGGTCGAAACCCTCTCTCGGCGGGACGGTACGGACGTGGCCTGCCGTGCGGCAGGCCGGGTATGGAAGCGGCCCGCCGGCCGGGTACGACACCGGCCGGCGGGCCTGTAGGACGCAGATTTCCACGCGGCGCCGCCGCTGTCGACGGGGTGTCCCACTCAGTGCGATGGAACCCGGCGCGATGGAACTCGGCGCGGTGAAAGTCGACGGCCGCTCAGCGCAGCTTGATGCTGCCGCCGTCGGCCATCAGCGTCTGCCCCGTCATGTACTTCGAGTCGTCGGACGCGAGGAACACCACCACCGGGGCGATGTCCGTCTCCGGGTCGCCGATGCGCTGCAACGGCACCTTCGCCGCCGCGGCGGCCGCCCGGTCGGGGAACGCGTGTTGCCAGGCCTGCACGCCCTCGGTCGCGGCGAACGGGCACACGACGTTGACGCGGATGCCGTCGGCGGCCCATTCGTTCGCGGCCACCCGGCTGACCGCCCGGATCGCCTCCTTCGCCGCCGCGTACGACGTCTGCGTCGGCATACCGTCGAGGGCGGATCCGGAGCCGAAATTGACGACGGACCCGCGAGCCTGCTTGAGCTGCGGGTAGCAGGCCTGCATGAGGTGCACGGTGGGGTAGAAGCCCGTGCCGAACGACAACTCGAACATCTCCGGGGTGTGCTCGAGCAACAATGCCTGGCGGGACGCGTGCGCATTGTTCACCAGGATGTCGACGCCGCCGAACGCCGCGACGGCGGCATCGCGGATCCGTTCCGCGCTTTCGCGCCGGGAGATGTCGGCCTGCAGGAACTTCGCCTCACCACCGGCACCGGTCAGCTCGGACTCGAGCGCACGGCCCCGGTCGTCGTCGACGTCGACGAACAGCACGCGGGCTCCCTCGCGGACGAACACCCGGGTCACCGCACGGCCGATCCCGCCCGCACCGCCGGTGACGACGGCCGTCTTCCCGCTCAGTTTCACGACGGTGTCCCTTCCACTCATGCGTCGACGGGGTCGCCCGTGGCGAGCGCGACCTTCTCCAGCTCGGCCACACTGTAGGCGGCGTAGGTCTCGTACGGGCCGCGACCGGAGAAGTAGGACGAGAGCTGGTCACCGAGCTCATCGACGGTGAACGCCGAGCCCGCGGCGTCGAAGCGGTGCTCGACCTTGGGAGCCTCCATCAGTGCGACCATCTTGCCGTACACGACGAAGACCTGGCCGTTGACCTCGTCGGAGGCGGGCGAGGCGAGGTACCGGACCAGGGTGGCCACCCGCTCGGGAGCGAGCGGGTCCAGGCCCGACGCGCCGGTATTGTTCTCGCCGAACGCGTCCGCCGTCATCGCAGTGCGTGCGCGCGGGCAGATGGCATTGGCCCGGACCCCGTACCGCGACAGGCCCTGGGCGGTGGACAGGGTCAGGGCGGTGATGCCGGCCTTGGCGGCCGAATAGTTGGGCTGTCCGGCCGAGCCGAACAGGAACGCCTCGGAGGAGGTGTTGATCACCCGGCCGTAGACCGGGCCGTTCGCCTCCTTCGAGGCCTGCCGCCAGTGCACGGCCGCGGCCCGGGACGTCGCCGCGTGGCCCTTGAGGTGTACCCGGATCACGTCGTCCCAGTCCGACTCGGACAGGTTGAAGATCATCTTGTCGCGCAGAATGCCGGCGTTGTTGACCAGGATGTCCATCGAGCCGAACTCGGTGACCGCGGTGCGGACGAGTTCCTCGCCGAGCGCCCAGTCGGAGACGTCGCCGGTGACGGCGACGGCGCGGCCTCCGGCGGCGCGGATCTCGTCGACGACGTCGTGGGCGGCGGCCCCCATGTCGTTGACGACGACGGCAGCGCCGGCGTCGGCGAGGGCGAGGGCTTCGGCACGGCCGAGGCCGGCGCCCGCTCCGGTGACGACGGCGGCACGGCCGTCGAGGGTCGGGTTCTGGGTCATGGGGGCTCCTTGTGTCGTGCGGGAGTGCGGAACGATGACAGAAAACTAGTATTCATTCTAGTACTTCCACAAGGGTGTTGTGCCGACCGCAGCGTGCCGGGCTGGAAACGGGCTTCCAAGTCCCCGTCGGCGCTTGCGCCCTCGTACTCGGTTCCGTCCCCGCCCGGCCGTTGATCCCGGAACAGGAATATGTTCTACTGAGCCCGCTGTGATCCGCGGCACACGCGACGATCGCGTGGTGCGCGTCCTCGCCCCACGAACCCCGGAAGGACCCGCGATGTCTTTGAACCTGGCCGATCTCACCGAGGCCGTCGTCGATGCGATACCCGACCGGACGGCCCTGATCTGCGGGGACGAGTCCCGGACGTACGCCGAACTCGACGCGCGCGCCAACCGCGCCGCGCACCACCTCGCCCGCATCGGGGTGGCGGCAGGCGACCATGTGGGCCTGCACATGCGCAACAGTCTCCAATTCCTCGAGGTCCTGTTGGGCTGCTTGAAGATTCGCGCGGTACCCGTGAACATCAACTTCCGCTACGTGGGTGCCGAGCTCGTGCACCTCTACACCGATGCGGATCTCGTGGCGCTCGTGATCGACGACGAGTTCGCCGACGTCGCGGCGCAGGCCGTGCCGCACACCTCACGGCTGCGGCACATCGCCGTCGTCGGAAGCGCGGAGACTGCGGCACTCGACCGGGCCGCGGCAGGTGTCGGCGCGACCGTGGCGCGGTACGCGGAGGCGGTGGAAAGCGCCTCGGCCGAACGGGATTTCGGTGCCCGCAGCGGTGACGACCGGTACATCCTCTACACCGGCGGCACGACGGGCATGCCCAAGGGCGTGATGTGGCGGCACGAGGACTTCTACTTCGCGGCGCTGGCCGGCGGCAACCCCTACGGCGAACCGCACCGCAGCGCTGCCGATCTCGCCGCGACCGCCGCGGCCAACGAGCACCCGATGTCCTATCTGGTCACGGCGCCGCTCATGCACGGGGCCGCGATGTACTCGGTGCTGATGGGGCTGTTCACGGGTGCGAAGCAGGTGCTGAGGCGCTCGTTCGAGCCGGTGGAGGCGCTGCGCCTGATCGACCGGCACCGGATCGCGATCGTGATGGTGGTCGGCGACGCCATCAGCCGGCCGCTGGCCGACGCGGTCGCCGCACGCGGCAAGGAGTTCGACCTGAGTTCCCTGCTGGTCATCGGCTCCGGCGGGGCACTGTGGTCGGCGAGTGTGCGCGCGCAACTGGCGGAACTGCTGCCGAACGTCTACCTGCGCAACTCGTTCGGATCGTCGGAGTCGGGCGCGACCGGCACCCTCGACGTCGGCTCGGACGGCCGTCCCCGGATCTCCCCGTCACCGACGTTGCGGGTGGTCGACACGGATCTGTCCGAGGTCGAGCCCGGCTCGGAGACCGTCGGCTACCTCGCTCGCATCGGCTACGTCCCGCTCGGTTACTACAACGACCCGGACAAGTCCGCGGCGACGTTCCCCGAGCGCGACGGCGTGCGCATGTGCCTGCTCGGTGACCTGGCCACCGTGGACCCGGACGGCTCGATCGTGGTGCTCGGCCGCGGCTCGGCGTGCATCAACACCGGCGGGGAGAAGGTGTACGCGGAGGAGGTCGAGGAGGCAGTCAAGAGTCATCCGTCCGTCCTCGACGCGGTGGTGGCGGGAATCCCGGATCCGCTCCTGGGCGAGCGGGTCTCGGTGGCGGTCCAGTTCCGGCCCGGCGTGGAAGCGCCCTCGGCTGTGGAACTGGCCGATCACTGCCGGACCCTGATCGCCGGGTACAAGATCCCGAAGACGATCGTGCCGGTTCCCGAGGTGCTGCGTTCGCCCGCAGGGAAGGCGGACTACCGGTGGGCGAAGGCGACGCTGGAGAACGCGACCGTCGACGTCTGACGCCGTCGGACACGGAACGGCCCGCCCCACGTCCGGGGCGGGCCGTTCGCGGTGTTCGGGGCCGGTCAGCGACCGGCGCGGGCGAGCAGCTCGCGCGACTCGTCGCGGCCGTCGAGCACCCGGGCGGTGCGCCTGCTGATCCGCCACCGGCCGTCGTTCTTGACGAGTTCGAAGCGGTTGGCGGTCACGCGCCAGACCCGGAAGCCGTTCTCGTCGTGACGCAGGAGCTGCGAATGGCAGGTGGCCACGGCCGTGTCACCCTCGACCCGGATGTGCACGGGATCGAGGAGGTGGCCGCATCCTTCGTGGATGTAGTCCTGGTGCGGCCGGGTGCGTACCATCTCCATGATCTCCTTGCGGCCGTTCATGGTGCGCATGTCGACGTCGTATACGGCGTCCTCGGTCCACAGTTCGCCCACCGCGTCGGCGTCGCCGGCGTCGACGGCCGGGCCGTAGGCGGTGACCACCTCCTGGACGGCGATCTTGTCCTCGAGGAGCTGCACGCGGACGAGGAGGGACTGGACGAGTTCTGCGGTGTCGGTCTCTGCGGTGTCGGTCATGGGGTCTCCTGTTCGGATGGTTCGGCCGGGGCGAAGTCCAGCCCCAGGTCGGTGCCGAGTGCCCGCAGGCACTCGAGTTGCTCGCAGTAGTGCTCGACGCCCGTCGCGGCGACGGTCGCCCCCACCACGGTGGCGCCGGCGTCGCGACGTCGTTCCAGGGACCGGACGGTGCGCTCGGGCGCGCCCAGCGGGTCGAGGGGCGCACCGGTGTCGAGGACGACGTCGAAGCCCTCCGGGAGGTCCACCCGGCCCAGCATCGCGGTCAGGTCCGGCAGGGGCAGTCCGAACGGCACCCAGCCGTCGCCGTGGGTGGCGGCGCGGCGCAGCGAACGCAGCGTGCGGCCGCCGATCCACAGCGGGACGCGGGGTTGGACGGCGTGCGGCTCGATGAGCAGGTTCTGGAATTCGTAATAGGACCCGTGGTACTCCGGCAGGCGTTGCGACAGCGCGGCGCGCAATGCGGCCAGGGCGTCGTCGGCGCGGGCGCCCCGGTCGTCGAAGGGGGCGCCGAGGAGGTCGAACTCTTCGCGCAGGCTGCCCACCCCGAGGCCGAGGACCAGCCGGCCACCGCTGAGGACGTCGAGGGTGCCGTAGCGCTTGGCGATCTCGAGCGGGTGGTGGTAGCCCAGGACGAGCACCTGGGTGGCGAGCCGGATGCGCTGCGTCCGGGCGGCGAGATAACTCAGCGTGGCCAGGGGATCCCAGTAGGTGCCGCCGCGGGTGGCCGCGACGTCCACCGGGACGGCCACGTGTTCACTGCAGGTCAGATGGTGGAAGCCCAGCCGATCGGCGGTCCGGGCCACCCGGACGAGGTCGCCGGCGCCGGCGGTGCGTTCCCACGGTGAGTGCACGCCGGGGTGCTGGACCACGACGGGGCTGACGATTCCGATGCGCATGCGAGCCTCTCCGCTGCCGGGACTGGGAGGGTGTCGGTTCGTTGTACCGGAGGGCATCGGTCCGCCGCGGCCGAAGTTCCGATCAGCGGGATCCGGGTCGATCGCGGCCGCGAGGCGCGTCAGGGTTGCAGGATGGGAATTTCGAGCCGCCGATCACTACAGGTGGCGAGAGTGAGCTGATACACTTTCAGAATTCATTTCAGTTTTACCGCTCCCGACCCTGGGAGCAGAAGTATCGGGAGGCCGCAGATGGCAGTCGTCGAAGCAACGGAACCGACAGCTACCTCCACCCCGCGGCGCGATGTGCCGCCGTCGATGGTCGAACGGATGACACTCATCCTCGACGCGTTCGAGGGTCGGTCCTCGCGTCTGACGCTGGAGGAGGTGGCCTGCCGCACCCGGCTGCCCCGCTCGACCGTGCACCGCATCCTCGATCAGCTCGTCAAGCTGAACTGGGTCGACCACGCCTCCTTCGGCTACTGCCTGGGCCGGCGGGCGCTCGGTCTCGGGGGCGGGGACGGTGGCCACGGGGAGATCCGGGCGTCGGCGGCGCCGCTCCTGCACGAGCTGCACATGCAGACCGGCATGGTCGTCCACCTCGCCGTCCTCGACGGCGGCGAGAGCGTCTACCTCGACAAGGTCGGCGGCCGGTTCGCCGCGGCGCTGCCCTCGCGGGTCGGGGGCCGGGCACCGGCGTACACCACCGCCGGCGGCAAGGCGATGCTCGCCTGGCTCGAGCCCGAGCACGTGGACGACCTGTACGAGCGGCGCCTGACCCGCCGCACCGAGCACACCATCGGCGATCTCGCGACCCTGCACCAGGAACTCAGCCGGATCCGGCAGCGGCGCGGTCTGTCGTTCGAGCGCAGCGAGTCCGTACGCGGCGTTGCGTGCGTCGCCGTCGCTGTGCGCGGGCACGACGGCCCGGTCGCCGCGATCTCGCTGTGCGGCGACGCCCGTACCGTGCAGCTCGAGCGGGTCGCGCCCCTCGTGGTGGACGCCGCCCGGGAGGTCTCCCGCAGCCTCTACCCGGAACTCGGTGCCCCGCGCCGGGGCCGCCGGGCACCCGAACCGCCCGAGAGCACGTGGTCCCCGGACGCGATGGACCGGTTGCTGTCGGTCCAGAGCGGTCAGTGGCTCTGAGGGACTTGTTCGAGGTCTCATGCCGCGAGTTGGTTGCGGTGGTGGGCTTCGTGCCGGTCTCGTCCTGAGGGTCCCGCTTCGACGCGTGCCGCGTCGGTGCCCTACGGACCCCTCGGTCCGTCCCGGCCCGAGAACAGTGCCCGAGGTGAGTGCCCGAGTCGGGTGTCCGCCACCGGTTGCGGTGGGATACTGGACGAGGGGTGACGGTTCCCGACGGAGGAGTTCTGCGATGACCGAGGGCGACCACCGTGAGCATGCAGGCCACGACCACACCCACGGCGAAGGCTGCGGGCACGTGGCCGTCCCGCACGGCGACCACATCGACTACGTGCACGACGGGCATCTGCACCGGGCCCACGACGGGCATGTCGACGAGTGCGAGCCCACCGAGCACCACGTCCACGAAGGCCACGACCACACCCACGGCGTGGGTTGCGGGCATGTGGCCGTTCCGCACGGCGACCACATGGACTACATCCACGAGGGGCACCGGCACGCCGCGCACGAGGGGCACTACGACGACCACTGACCGGCAGGACCCGCCCCGGGGCGCAACCGACCCCCGCATCCGGGACTTCTGTGAGCGCAATCTGCGCTGGAGATGGGTGCTGCTGGGCGGGATCTGCAGCATCGGGGCACTGCTGGGGGTCACGCCGATCCGTGTCGCGGTGGTCGGCGCCTGGCTGATCCTGCTGGGTATAGCGGTGTTCTCTTTGCTCCACCGGCCGATCGGAGCGCCGGTGGCCTCGTTCGGCCTCGGAGTGTTGACGCCGGCCGCCGTTCCGACGGGGCTGGATCTGCTCGACTCGCTGTGAGCTCCACCCCAGGGGTCGCGGTACCCGGCCCGATACTCCTGTTCTCCGATACCTTCGGTCGAAACGACTGCCGGCAGTGGGCCTGTCGATCGCCCGCACCGAAGCAGAGCCGAAGGCGCGGCGTGCTGCTGTGGGGTCCGATTCGACAGTACGAGCTACCGGGACCGGTTCGGACTGTGATTGTCCGTCCGGACTCGAGTCGGACGACGTGGTCGGCCGCTGTAACGACTCCTCGGCAGCGTGCCACACCGGTGACAGCGGTATCCCGTTGAGCTGTTTGTTCGTCGAGAATCTCGCGGGTCCGTCGTCGACCTGCCGAATCCAGTCCTGCGGTCGGTTCGTCACGAAGCAGGATATTTGTGTCCTGCTGTGGATTCGACAGTCGCACCCGTTCTGACACCGACTTCCCGCCGGGTGGGTCCGGGCGGGAAGGCAGTCCCCACTCCAACTTCGTGCCCTTCTCGGCCGAGGATCCTGGACAAGTCGGTGAGAATCCATCACCGACACCATCGCGAGAATCCGCAGGTCCCAGTCATCTCGGAGTGACAGATCGAGCGAGAACCTACACCTGTCTTCGGTAGAGCTCCGTTCCCGGTCGGCTTCCGGATTTCATGTCGTATGCAGAGTCTTCGGCATCGATCACGGCTTGTCCGGAATGTTGGTGGTCTGATTCGAGGGATGGAAGCGCCCATCAGCGACGGCGTCAGGGCGACGTGCACAGTCCGAGTCCCCGACAGACGACATTGCGACCCGGCCTCGGTGTCGATCAGGGTCTCGGACCAACAGGTGAGCGGGCAGAACTGTTGGTGTTCAGCATCCAGATCATGAACATGCACGCCTCCGTACCGAAGTTCCCATGGCAAGTCATTCGGAGATCCGTTCCGCTTCCTCGCGCCTGACGGCGATGACTGTTTTGCCGCGGGTGCCGCCTGAACCCAGGGATGCGAGGGCTTCAGCGGTGTCGACGAACGGGAAGACACGGTCCACGATCGGACGAAGCGCTCCACTGTCGAAGAGTCGTGCCAGTTCGGTGAGTTGTTCGCCGTCCGCACGGACGAACAGGAACTCATAGTGAACGCCTGCGCGTCGAGCATGGCGGCGGACCTTCGCGCTCAGCGTGGTAATCGCGATCCGTACGAGTGGATTTGCCCGGATCTCGCGCGCAAACGCCGGGTCTGGAGGTCCCGCGATACCGATCACTTTTCCGCCTGGTTTGAGAACCGCCATCGATTTCTCGAGATTCTCGCCCCCGAGGCTGTCCAGCACCAGATCGTAGCCGCCGAGCACGTCGGCGAAGTTCTCACTGCGGTAGTCGATGACGGTGTCGGCTCCCAGTGCGCGGACGAACTCGGCGTTGGGGCCGCTGACTGTGGTGGCAACAGTTGCGCCTAGATGTTTGGCGAGCTGGATGGCGATCGATCCGACGCCCCCGGAGCCGGCGTGGATCAACACCTTGTGGCCGGGCGCGACGTGCCCTCGTTCGACGAGTGCCTGCCACGCGGTCAGCGCGACCAGCGGAACTGCTCCTGCTTCGTTCATAGTCAACGACTTCGGCCGCAAAGCCACGTTGTCTTCGGCGATCGCAATCCGCTCGGCAAAGGCACCGATTCGTTCCTTGCCGGGGTGGGCAAAGATCTCGTCGCCGGGCCGGAACTTCGTGACGTGTGCGCCGACGGCGATGACGATGCCGGCGACATCGCTGCCCAGGGTCAGTGGCAGCTCCTGGGGGAGTAGCAATTTGAACTCACCTAGCCGGACCCTTTCGTCGATCGGGTTGACACCGGCAGCGTGCACCTGCACCAAGACCTCATGCGGTCCGATCTCGGGTTCGGCGACGTCGGTTTGCCGTAGTGGGCTCTTGTACCTGTCGATGACGAATGCCTTCATCGGTCACCTTCCGTTGTGATCGAGGCCTCGGCGAGAAACGCGAGCGCTTCGGGGACGAACGTGCGGTATTGCTGGAATACGCCTCCGTGACCGGAGTCGGGATAGATGGTGAGTTTCGAGTTGGGCAGTCTTTCGGCCAGATCTGCAGAGTGCTCACTGGCCACCATCAGATCGTTGTCACCGTTGGCCACGAACACCGGTTGGGAGATGACCGACAGGTCATCAGGTGCGTGTTTGCCCGACTGGACAATGGCTTTGAGTTGTGCGCGTCGGGCCTGCAGCGAAATCTTCTTGTCTCGGTTGCTCGTGCGCTCACCGAGGCGGGTCAGATACTCCGCTGCGGCCCGCCTACCTTCAGCGGTGCGCGGGAAGAACAGAAAGTTGCGGGCATCGCTGCGGGTCAGCGCGGCTTTGGCGTAGGCGAGGCCGACGATTCTGGTCATTCGGTCGATACCACCGCCACCGCGGGGGCCGGTCCCGGTCAAGATCATGCGCCGCACCAGTTCTGGTTCCTGTAAGGCCACCATCTGTGCCACACCGCCGCCCAGGGAGAAGCCGAAGAGGTCGACCTTCGCCAGGCCCAACGCTCGGATGAAGGCGATGGCGTCCTGGGCCATCCGCTCGATATCGGCAGGCACCTTCGATCCGGTGCCTCCGACTCCCCGGTTGTCGAAGGCGATCACCCGGTGCTGTGCGGCGATGCCTTCGACAACCCGAGGATCCCAGTCGTCGAGCACCGCGGTGAAGTGGTGCAGAAACACCACAGGAATGCCGTCTTCCGGGCCGATTTCGCGATAGACGAACTCGACCCCGTCGACGTCGACGCTCTTGGTCGGCGCGTCTTTCCATGTAGTCATCGTGTTGTTGCCGTCCTCATCCTTCGATTGAAAAGCGTGATCGTCGGTTCGACAGGAACTCCAACGCCTCGGGTACGAACCGTTCGTGGGCTTGGAAGATCCCGCCGTGCCCGGCGTCGGAGTAGATCCGCAGCGTCGCATCGGGCATCCGACGCGCAAGGTCATAGGAGTTGGAGGTGGGAACCATCCGGTCATCCTCGCCGTTGGCGACAAACACCGGCCGACCGATCCGTCCCAGATCGGTCGGTGCCTGAGCGCCCCAGGCATGGATCGCACGTAGCTGCGTGCGCAACGCGGTCAACGACACCGGCTTGTCACGATCCGCGGTGCGCTCGTTGATCCGGTTGATGAACGCTCGGCCCTGAGCCTTGCCGTGGGGGGTGCGCGTGAAGAAGAGGTTCTGCTTGGGATCTTTGCGCGTAAGGATCGCGGTCAACGTGTCGATGTAGGTCACCCTGGCCACGTGGACGATTCCCTTGCCCCCGGCCGGACCGGTGCCGGCGAGGACGAGTTTTCCGACCAGCTCGGGATGTTCCTCGGCAATGACCTGCGCGAGGAACCCGCCCAGCGAGAATCCGAACAGGTCGACCTTCGTCAGGCCCAGCGCCACGATGAAAGCAACCGCATCGCGCGCCATCTCCTGCACCGTCTCCGGAACCCTGCCTCCCGACGCGCCAATCCCTTTGTTGTCAAAGACAATAACTCGATGCGCGGCGGCGAACCCGTCGACGATACGCGGGTCCCAGTTGTCGAGGTTGGCACCCAGATGATTCAAGAAGACCACCGGTACGCCGGCCGCCGGCCCGTAGGCACGATAGGCGAAGCTGACCCCGCCCACCGTGACGGACTCCGTTGGCACCGTCGCCCACGACAACGGTTTACCGCCGCTCGTCCGTTCTGCGCGGCCGCCGCGGTGTGGGCCCGAGTCAGACAATGGTCCTCCAAACCTACGTACACCGATCGGTGTACTCCAAGCGTAGGCGACCGCTGCGCAGATGTAAACCGATCGGTATACTGAGGGTGTGACGACCAGATCCGCAGCAGACACCGGCAGTCACCGTCGACGCGGTGGCCGTGGTGCGCGCGAACGCATCCTTGCCGCGGCCGCCGAGCTGTTCTACGTCGAAGGCATCAACGCGACCGGCGTCGAACTGATCGCAACGAAGGCAGAAGTCTCGAAACGGACCCTGTACAAGCATTTTCCCAGCAAGACCGTGTTGGTGGAGCGATACCTCGAGCAGGCCGGGCTCTTCCTTCCCGACCCTGCAAACAGCGGCAAGGACACCGACGGTCCCCGCGCGCGCCTGATCGCCCTGTTCGAGATCCCCGAATACGGCGGCAGCCACATGCGTGGATGTCCATTTCACAACGCGGCAGTCGAGGCGGCCGGGACGATGCCCGAGGTCGAGAACATGGTCCACGAACACAAGCGGACGTTCATCGCAGCGATCACCGAGCTGTGCCGCGAATTCGGAGCCGCAGAACCGGCTCTGCTCGGCAATCAGCTCGCTCTGCTCTACGAGGGTGCGGCAGCACTGTCCACATCACTCGACGACCCAACGCCGTGGACATACGCAAGAGAAACCGCACAAATACTGCTGGACCACCCACCGACAACCGTCGCACCGTAATCGGACGCCGGCCCGCAACCGGCCCGGTCCTCGCCGCTCCTATGGATCGGAATCCCACGTGACCACAAGTCACGAAGGCGACCGCGTCGACTCATGGTGAAGCGTCGACGAAGAACCGCCTGTACCGGAAGTTCTGGGAGACGCTCCTGGAGCGGATCAAGGTCGACCATCCCGACTGGACACAGGCTCGAACCAGCGGGGCACCAAGATGCAACACATCCCTGGGACTCAGCGGCGTGGCGCTCTCCATGGCCTGATCGCAGCGGATGCCCCGGGTCGGACAGGATGCCGGGCACCTCCGTGTGATCGACCGCCACGCACCGGCCCGCCGGGATCTCTCCACGACCGACGACCGCATCAACGAGATCACCGCCGGCGGTGAGGGTGCCGGTGACCCGCAGGCTCGTGCGCCGGGACTCGGAGGCCAGGGTGGCAGCCTACTCGGCGGACTCGCCAAGCATTGGAATCGTGCGGCTGCGTGCGTGCCGGGTGGCCGTGCCGCCGGAGTGGACTTGCCGAACCGACACATCATGAACAACGTGATGCGGATCCGCGGCAGCGACCGTTGTCGCGGGGCGCGGTCAGACCACCGGCGCCGGGCTGTCGATCCCGAACCGGCCCCGGAAGAACAGCATCGGCCGCTCCTCGCACACGGTGTCCAGCTCGAGCACCCGGCCGATGATCACGTCATGGTCGCCGGCGACGTGGACGTCGTGCACCTGAGCGTGCACGCGCATCAGCACGTCCGGCAGTGTCGGCGTCCCCCACCGGGAGACCTCCCAGTCGAGTCCCTCGTACCTGCGGCCCCGGCTCGAGCCGAATCGCGCGCACAGGTCGGACTGGTCCTCGCGGAGTACGTTGACGCAGAACCGCCCTGTCGCACGGATCCGGGGCCAGGCACGGCCGCGGTGGTCGGCGCAGAACAGGATCAGCGGCGGCTCGAGCGACACCGAGGCGAACGACTGGCACGCGAACCCGACGGGTCCCTCGTCGTCCAGTCCCGTCACCACGGTCACGCCGGTGGCGAACTGTCCCATCACCCGGCGCATCTCTTCCGGGCTGGGCGCGTCGGCTGTCGATGGTGCGAGGGTCGTCGTCTCGAGGGGCATGAGTCCACCTCCGGGTTGTGGGGACGGATCGGCGTGATCACGCCGTGGTCGATGGGCTCGACGCTAGGACAGGGCCGGTGCGGTCCGAACCGGCATCCCGCTGAGCGGACGCGGCCGGCAGCGCCCCCGGCGCCGGATCGGCGATCTCGCTGAACGGGATGGTGTATGGCCGTGGTCGACCTGGGCTGGCAGCCTGCGGTTCGAATGGGCGGTGCGCCCGGCACCACGGCGACGAACAGGGACGACGATGACGGATGTGAGCTACGAGGGGACCCTGAAGGAACTCTCCACCGATCAGGGCGTGCTGCGCTACCACGAGGCCGGCGACGGCCCGCCGCTGCTCCTGCTGCACGGCTCCGGCCCGGGGGTGACCGGCTGGCGCAACTACCGCGGTGTCCTCGCCGACTTCGCGCGGCACTTCCGCTGCCTCGTGCTCGAGTTCCCCGGTTTCGGCGTGAGCGACCCCGGCGACGGGCACCCGATGATGATGGCGCAGGGCGCCGTCGGCACCTTCCTCGACGGTCTCGGGCTCGGCGCCGTGGACATGATCGGCAACTCCATGGGCGGGATCGTCGCCACCAAGGTCGCCATCGACGAGCCGCACCGGGTGCGCAGGCTCGTCACCATCGGCGGCATGGGCAAGAACGTCTTCGCGCCGGGCCCGGGCGAGGGCATCAAGCTGCTGATGGAGTTCACCGACAACCCTACCCGCGAGGGGCTCGTCCGCTGGCTCCACTCCATGGTCTACGACCCGGCCGTCGTCACCGATCAGCTCGTCGAGGAGCGCTGGGCGCTCGCCACCGAACCGAAGACCCTCGAGATCGCCCGCCGGATGTACAGCTCCCAGGCGTTCGCGGCCGGCGCCGCGGCCGCGGCGGCGTCGAACGCGACCCCGTACTGGGCGCAGCTGCACAAGATCAAGGCGCCCACCCTGTTGACGTGGGGCCGCGACGACCGGGTCAGCCCCGTCGACATGGCGATGCTGCCCATGCGCGACATCCCGAACAGCGAGCTGCACACGTTCCCGAAGTGCGGGCACTGGACGATGATCGAAGCCCGCGACGCGTGGCTGTCGGCGGTCCTCGCGTTCCTGCTGCGCGACGACCGCAGCTAGTCCACGATCCCGCTGAGCGGGAGGGCTTTCCTCGTCCCACCTGCGCATATGCCACCTTCGAGACAACCGATCGGCGCGACGACGCGCGGATCATCGACCAGTTCCAGGAGTGCACGATGCTCGACGGTTCCCGGCGACTCGCCGCCGCCGATCTTCTGTGGGCCGCCGAGCGCGACCGCGCCGCGATCGCCCCGCTGACGGAGACCTTTCCCGACATCGACGTGGTGGATTCGTACGAGATCCAGTTGATCAACATCCGCCGCCGGCTCGAGGCGGGCGCCACGGTGTACGGCCACAAGGTCGGCCTGTCGTCCGAGGTCATGCAGAAGATGATGGGCGTGGACGAGCCCGACTACGGGCATCTGCTCTCGACGATGGTGTACGCCGAGGACGAGCCGATCGACACGGCCCAGTTCTGCTACCCGCGCATCGAGGTCGAGATCGGCTACGTCCTCGGCGAGACCCTGCCCGGTGCGAACTGCACCGAGGAGGACGTGCTTCGGGCGACCGAGTACATCGTCCCGAGCATCGAACTCATCGACTCGCGCATCGTGGACTGGCGGATCGGGTTGGCGGACACGATCGCCGACAACGCCTCGTCCGCGGGAGTGATCCTCGGGGCGGGCCGCATCGAACCGGACCAGGTCGACATCGGTGCGATCTCGGCGGTGCTGTACCGGGGCGACGAGGAGATCGCGCGCGGCGAGGCGGCGGCGGTGCTCGGCGACCCGACCCGCGCCGTGGCGTGGCTGGCCCGCAAGGTCGCCGGTTTCGGGGTGCGGCTCGAGGCCGGGCACGTGATCCTGCCCGGCTCGTGCACCCGCGCGATTGACGCCCGGCCGGGCGACACCTTCCGGGCCGAATTCAGCGACATCGGCTCCGTCTCAGTCGAATTCAAGTGAGGAACAGACCTGTGACCAAGGCTACCGCCGCGATCGTCGGGCCCGGCAACATCGGCACCGACCTGATGTACAAACTGCTGCGCTCGGACGTCATCGAGCCGCGCTGGATGATCGGCGTCGACCCCGCCAGCGAGGGTCTGACCCGGGCGGCCGCCGAGGGCCTGGTCGCGAGCCACGAAGGCGTGGACTGGCTGCTCGCCCAGGACGAGCGCCCCGACGTGATCTTCGAGGCCACTTCGGCCTACGTGCACCGGGCGAATGCGCCCCGCTACGCCGAGCTCGGCATCCAGGTCGTCGACCTCACCCCGGCCGCCCTCGGACCTGCCGTCGTGCCCGCCGTGAACATGGGCGAGCACGAGGACGCACCGAACGTCAACCTCATCACCTGCGGTGGTCAGGCCACGATCCCGATGGTGCACGCCGTCTCCCGCGTCACCGAGGTGGAGTACGCCGAGATTGTCGCGAGCGTCGCCTCCCCGTCGGCCGGTCCCGGCACCCGCGCCAACATCGACGAGTTCACCATCACCACCAGCCGCGGCATCGAGACGATCGGCGGTGCCCGCACGGGCAAGGCCATCATCATCCTCAACCCCGCCGAACCGCCGATGCTCATGCGCGACACCGTGTTCTGCTCGATCCCCGAGGACGCCGACCGGGACGCGATCGCCGCGTCGATCCACGACGTGGCCGCCACCGTGCAGGGCTACGTCCCCGGCTACCGCCTGCGCGCCGAGCCGCAGTTCGACGACCCCACCCCGATGAGCGGTGGACGTGCCCGCGTGGCGATCTTCCTCGAGGTCGAGGGCGCCGGCGACTTCCTGCCGCCGTACTCGGGCAATCTCGACATCATGACCGCGGCCGCCACGAAGGTCGGCGAGAGCTTCGCGGCCAAGCTGCTCGCCGCCCGCGTGTAGACCCCCACCGCCGACCGTACTTTCGAAGGAACACAGTCGATGCCCTACAGCGCAGATCTCGACATCCGGATCACGGACTCGTCGTTGCGTGACGGCTCCCATGCCAAGCGTCACCAGTTCACCGTCGAGGACGTGCGCTCGATCGTCGGTGCACTCGACGCCGCCGGTGTGCCCGTCATCGAGGTCACCCACGGCGACGGCCTCGGCGGCTCGTCGTTCAACTACGGCTTCAGCCGCACCCCCGAGCAGGAGCTCATCAAGGCGGCCGTCGAGACCGCGACGCAGGCGAAGATCGCGTTCCTGATGCTGCCGGGGCTCGGCGTCCGCTCGGACATCCGCGAGGCCGCCGACAACGGCGCGTCGATCTGCCGGATCGCCACGCACTGCACCGAGGCCGACATCTCCGCCCAGCACTTCGGGCTGGCCCGCGAGCTCGGTCTCGAGACCGTCGGATTCCTGATGATGTCGCACAGCCAGCCGCCCGAGGTGCTCGCGAAGCAGGCGCGCATCATGGCCGACGCCGGCTGCCAGTGCGTGTACGTCGTCGACTCGGCCGGCGCCCTCGTCCTCGAGGGAGTCTCCGACCGGGTCGCGGCTCTCGTCGCCGAGCTCGGCGACGACGCGCAGGTCGGTTTCCACGGGCACGAGAACATGGGGCTCGGCGTGGCCAACTCGGTGCTCGCGGTGCGTGCCGGCGCACTACAGATCGACGGCTCCACCCGCCGGTTCGGTGCCGGCGCGGGCAACACCCCCGTCGAGGCGTTCGTCGCCGTCGCCGAGAAGCTCGGTATCCGAACGGGTATCGACACCCTGAAGATCATCGACGCCGCCGAGGACGTGGTGCGGCCGATCATGGACGGTGAGTGCCTCCTGGACCGGATGTCGCTGACAATGGGGTACGCCGGTGTGTACTCGAGTTTCCTCAAGCACGCCGCCACGCACGCCGAGCGGTACGGGGTCTCCGGTGCGGAGATCCTCATCGAGGCCGGACGACGCAACCTCGTCGGCGGCCAGGAAGACCAGCTGATCGAGATCGCCGTCGGTCTCGCCGCCCAGAAGTAGACCTCCGGGTCTTGAGAGAGAGCTGACAGTCATGGGCCAGGTTTTGGACAACATCATCCAGTACGCGGACGAGATCCGCGCCGAGGGCGCCGAGGGCGACAAGCTCATGCGCCTGACGGACAACAACGCCAAGCGGTTGCGCGACGCCGGTGTCATCCGCATGCTGCAGCCGAAGGAGCACGGCGGCCTCGAGGTCCACCCGCGCGAGTTCGCCGAGACCGCGATGGCGATCGGCGCGATGGACGGCGCCACCGGATGGGTCGCCGGCATCGTCGGCGTGCATCCGTGGGAACTCACGTTCTTCGATCCGAAGGCTCAGCAAGAGATCTGGGGCGAGGATCCCGACATGTGGATGGCCTCCCCGTACGCCCCGATGGGCGTCGCGGTTCCGGTCGACGGTGGCTACATCCTCAACGGCCGCTGGTCGTTCTCCTCCGGCACCGACCACTGCGGCTGGATCATGATCGGCGCTGCGGTGGGCGACAAGGACGGCAACCGGCTGAACCCGCCGCAGGTCCTGCACGTGCTGCTGCCGCGCTCGGACTACGACATCGACCAGGACAGCTGGAACGTCGTGGGCCTGCGCGGCACCGGCTCGAAGGACCTGATCGTCGAGGACGCCTTCATCCCCACCTACCGCACCCTCGACGCCGACATCGTCCTCAGCGGCAACGGGTGGCGGCACGCGGGTCGCGACGAGACCCTCTACAAGTTCCCGTTCTCGTGCATCTTCCCGCTGGGCATCACCTCGTCGCTGATCGGCATGGCCGAGGGCGCGCTCGCGTGCTACATCGCGGCCCAGAAGGAGCGCGTCGCGGTCACCGGTATTCCGATCAAGGAGGACCCGTACGTCCTCTATGCCCTCGGTGAGGCGGCCGCCGAGATCGCCGCGTCGCGCGCCGCGATCCTCGAGACCGTCGATCGCTTCTGGGACAAGACCGACAAGGGCGAGGAGGTCACATTCGAGGAGCGCGCGATCGGCCGCCGCACCCAGACCGCCGCCGCGTGGCGGGCCGTGCGCGCTGTCGACGAGATCTTCGCCCGCGCCGGTGGTGGCGCGATGCACCTGAAGTTCCCGATGCAGCGTTTCTGGCGCGACGCGCACGTCGGTCTGTCGCACGCGATCCACGTCCCCGGCTCGATCTTCCATGCGTCGTCGCTGACCCAGCTCGGCGGCGAGCCGCAGGGCGTCCACCGCTCGATGATCTAGCCTGCCCCGCCGAACTTTTCAGGATGGAAGAGAAATGACGGACATTCGAGCACTCGGATACCTCCGGATCCAGACCACCGACGTCGCGCGCTGGCGCGAGCTCGTCGTCGACGGACTCGGCATGGCCGTGGGTTCCGGCCCGGAGGCGGACGGCCTCTACCTGCGAGTGGACGAGCGGCGCGCACGCCTGATCGTCCTGCCCGGCAAATCGGACAAGGCGCTCGCCGTCGGCTGGGAGGTGCGCGATCAGTTCGCCCTCCAGCGTGTCCGCGAGACCGTGGAGAAGGCGGGGGTCACCGTCGACGTCCTTTCGCAGGAGGAGTGCGACTACCGCGATGCCGAGCAGGTCATCGCGTTCGACGACCCGATCGGCACCCGCGTCGAGGTGTTCTTCGGTCCGGTGCTCGATCACAGCCCGGTGGTCACTCCGCACGCCGGCCGGTGGGTCACCGGCGAGCAGGGCCTCGGCCACGTCGTGCTGCCCGCCACCGACTTCGACGCGGCCTACGCCTTCTACACCGAGGTGCTCGGCTTCCTGCCGCGTGGCGCGATCCGCCTCCAGGCGCCCGGCCCGGCGCGGCGCGTGCGCTTCCTCGGGGTGAACCAGCGCCACCACAGCCTGGCGCTGTGCCCGGCGCCGCCGACCGAGGAACCCGGCCTCGTGCACCTGATGACGGAGGTCGACACCCTCGACGCCGTCGGGCAGGCACTCGACCGGGTGCGCAAGCTCGGCTTCTCCATCTCCTCGACGCTGGGCCGGCACACGAACGACAAGATGGTCTCGTTCTACGTGCGCGCCCCCGGCGGCTGGGACCTCGAGTTCGGCACCGAGGGCATGCTCGTGGACGAAACCTATTACACGGCCGAGGAGATCACCGCCGACAGCTACTGGGGCCACGACTGGTCCGGGTCCGAGCCGTTGGCGGCGTTCAGCCCGAAGTCCTAGCTCGCAGAGGGAACACGACGAAGGCCCGGCCGGGGATCACCCCCGGCCGGGTCTTCGTGCTTCTCGCCCAGGGAGTTGTGCTCCGTGGTCCGCTGGCGCGTGGATCAGGAGGGGCGCGGGCGGTCATGTCCGGTGGAGAAGAGAGCCCCGGAGCGCACACGGAAGGGGCTGGATCGGAGGCCGGGTTCTGCGTCTCGCTGGTCGGACACGTCGAAGAGCGTGTTGTCTACTCACGTGGGGATCTGTGCGGGACAGCGTGCGAGATTCGGCGGCGGCCGGAGGTGGGCGATGAATCCGACGGTGCGAGCACTCGATCTCGGTGACGCGGCGGGGTGGCGGGTGGTGCGCGCACTGCCGCAGCGGTCGGTGAAGCGCATGTTCGAGGTCGCCGCCGACGGCGCGGGCCGCCGTGGTGGGCCGATTCAGTTGCGGCGCAACCTGGCCCGGGTGCTGTCCACGACCGCCGCGCAGGTGCCCGACGAGCTGGTGCGCACGTACTTGGGGGCGCGGTTGAAGAGCGTGGCGATCGCGTTGTCCGCGCCGCCGTCCTGGTGCGGCCAAAAGGCGGCGAAGATGTCGTAGGTCCGGCGGCCGGGCAACGGGGCGTCGGTGCCTTCGTAGGCGGCCCCGATCTGCTCGCCGGTGACGTCGTCGAGGAGGGGTGCCTGCCATCCGCCGAAGTCGAATCCTTCCGGGTCTTCGTCGGGGCCGCGGGTGCCTGTCCAACAAGGTCGAGGGTGGCGAACAGTTCGATATGGATCAGTCCCATGCCGTAGCTTCCGGTCGAGTGGTGTCGCGGCCGTAGGGGGTAGACCTGCTGGCGTCGGTGGACTCACCGCTGCCACGACATCGAGTTTCGTGGGTGTTGACCGGTCTTACGACAGCGACTCGCTCGTACGGAACCGCCCGTCACCCGAACGCGTTGGAATCCTGTCGGGCAGAAGGGGGTGCGGCCGTCGGTCCGACGCTTCGATCGCAGAACATCATAGGGCGTGCAAATTCCCATTTACGCAGCGATCTGCGCGAACCCCGAGGTGAGCACACTTTCGGGTTGCGGGGACGGTGTCGGGGCCGTCCGGTACCGTGCCCACCCGTGGACGATGAGACGGACGACGCGGAGAACGGGCAGATCGTGGTGCCCGGGACCCCTTCCGGGCCCGCAGTGCCGGGTCTGGCGCCGGGCGCGGCGGCGCGGATCGCGGAGTCGGTGGCGTCGGCGCGGGCGGCCGGGACCCGCCGCACCTACGCCTCGGCGTGGCGGGCCTTCACCACCTGGTGCACCAATGAGGGCCACACCGCGCTGCCGGCGCATCCGGTCACCGTCGCCGCCTACCTGGTCGCCTGCGCCGACACCGTCACCGAGGCGGGGGAGCGGGCCTACGCCCTGGCCACCCTGGCGCACCGCCTGGCCGCGATCGCCCACCACCACCGCCAGACTGGGCACCCCAGTCCGACCGGGGACGATCTGGTCCGCCAGGCGATGTCCGGGATTCGCCGGGGCTACGCCACCACGGGCGAGCGGCCCCGCAGCCCGCGGGCGCCGCTGCTCACCGCCGACATCGTCGCGATCGTCGACAAGGCCCGCGCCGACTGCGAGAACTGGGCCGACGAAGTGGTGGAACGCCGCGACACCGCCCTCCTCCTGTTGGGGTTCGCCGGGGCGTTCCGCCGCAGCGAACTCGTCGCCCTCACCTGCAGCGACGTCGCGCTGCACCGGCTCGACGGCCTGCACATCAAACTCCGGAAATCGAAGACCGACCAGGAGGGCCGCGGCACCGTCCGCGCCCTGCCGTTCACCGCGTCGCACACCAGTTGTCCGCCGTGCGCGTGGATGCGGTGGGCCCAGATCGTCGCCGCCCACGACACCGGCGGCCGCCCCGCCGTCATCCGGCTGCTCCGCATTGCCGAGCCGTTCGCGGCGCACGTGTGCCGCGGCCCCCGCCCCCGCACCACCTCGGGGGCGCCGTTGCTGCGCGCGATCCGCCGCAACGGCAACCTCTCGACCACTGCGCTCTCGGGGGCGGCAGTCCATGCGGCGATCCGCCGCCGCGCCGCACTCGCCGGCTACGACTCCGAGATCGTGGCGCAGTTGGGTGGGCATTCGCTGCGCGCCGGGTTCGTCACCCAGGCCTTCCGCAACGGCGCGAGCGCGCACGCCATCATGCGCCAGACCGGACACACCACCCCCGCCATGCTCGAGGTCTACGCCCGCGAACACGCCCCGCTGCTCGGGAACGCTGTCACCAACCTGGGTCTCTGAACGCCATGAGCACCTCGACCGAGCGACTCGGTGATTCTTCGGGAACGACAGCGGGCCTGCGGATCCCGCCGCGGTATCGGCACGACTGGGCCCTGTTCACCGACTGGTGCACCGCCACCGACCACCTCGCGCTCCCCACGACCCCGGAGGCACTCGCGCTGTTCCTGCACGAGCACCCCGCCGCCCCCGCCACGCAGCGCCGCCGGGTCTCGGCGATCAACACCGTCCACACCGGTCGCGGCCACCCGCCGCCCGGCCGCAGCGAAACCGTCCGCCGCCGCCTCGATGCCGCCCGCGCCGCCCGCCTCGACCGCCTCGCCCCGCTCCTACTGCGCAGGGCAACGGAGCTGCCGGCCACCGGCTGGCCGAGCGGGCTGTTCGGCCGCCGCGACGCCCTCCTGCTGACCCTGGCCGCCACCGGGATGCCGTTCGCCCAGCTGGCCCGGCTGCGCCGCGGCGACATCCACCTCGATGCCGGCACCCTCGTTGCCACCACGACCGACGGGGAAGGGTTCTGCCTGGCAGCGGAGTCCGCCGGTGAGAGCGCGGCGGTGGCGGTGTATGGCAGGTGGGCGGAGGTCCAGGCGTTCCTCGATCGGTACCCGAACACCGACCTGCTCGCCCAGCACCTGACCGATCCGGTCGACGTGGACCAGGGCGTGCTCACCGACCGGCAGGCCCGGCAACCCCTGCTGACCCCGATCGACCGCTGGGGACACCTGCCGCTGATGCCGCAACCGATGACCGCGCAATCCGTCGCTGCGATCGTGCGAGACCATCTGTCCGGTCGGGTGCGGGCCCGTGCGCCGCTGCCGCTGCGTAAGCAGAGCGACCGCAACGAGGGGCTGACCGCGTGGATCGAGTCGGAGATCGATCTCGATCCGCACTACTACGAACGGGGTGTCGCTGCCCGCCGCCACGCCCGCGACAGCCTGGACGATCTCGGCGACCTCTTCGACGAGATCGAAGCCCGCGCTGACACCCTGCTCGAGGAACTGCTCACCGTGCTAGAGGAGCTGTAGGCGTTCTGCTCTCCTGGGAGCGGTGCGTACTGTCCAAGAATTCAGACACAGCCACCACGAAGATGCTGCCACTGGGGCTCCCTCGTCAATTGAGAGTCAGACGGCAGTATTCGTCGGTGTTTCCCGCTTCTTTGCATGCCTGCCAGTCGAGCTGGCCTTGCACCCAAGGCGAGGGGGACCGGGGCGATGAATTCGTGTCCGGTCGGGTTGCGCCGGAAGGGTATCGGCAGGTGGTGCCGTCGCACACCGGCGTGTTGGCGGCCACTTCGTCTGCCAGGACCTGGTCATGGATCGACTGACAGTAGTCTGAATACCCGGTCACCGTGCCGTCGGACCAGTACGTGACGATCGGTCCCAACCCCAGCTGGCAGTCGACGATGTAGGGCTCCTCGACCACCACCGGTTCGTCGGCCACGGGCTCGACCACCATCGGTTCCTCCGCCACGGTCTCGGTGGCGGTAGGGGTGATCTCCGCAGAAGTCGAATCCGGGACGGAAGACGCGGTCGTCGAACTGGCCGCCGCGTTCGTCGTCGACACCGGTACCGCGGACGGAGCAGGTGTGGTGGCGGCAGGGGAGCTGGAATCACCGTCCCCGCAACCGGACACGACAAGTGCGATCGCAAGGATCGGCAGCAAACGCAGTGTTTTCACCCCCGCAATACCGCCCCGGCCTCCGGTTTCGTTACCGAGGCGGGGATACGCCCGCACGGGCCGGCACCTCACCGTGAGCGGCACCGCCGGCATGTCCCGCCTCGGTAGAACCGGAGGGACTGGTGATGTCGGACGCCCCGGTCCGAGGAATCGGGGCGTCCGACGAATCGATCAGCTGCTTCCGAAGCGCGGCGGCGGCGGGGGCAGGAGCTTGCCGGCCAGATCCCCGGTCCACGTGAAGTCCTCGAGTCCGATGTGCACGGTCAGGGTGGCCGGATTGAGCTGCGACTTGTCCACCTCGTACGCGTAGTCGAGGGTGACCGAAGTGTGGGGGGCTACGACCCCGGAGAAGAACGCATCCGACTGCGAGTAGTCGACGTCGGCGCGATAGCCGCGCGCACCGTAGGTCAGGGTCGGCGTCGAGATGGAGTATCCCTCGAGCGCATTGTCACCGGGGGTGAAGGTGATGCCCAAGACGGTGAGGTTCGGGGCGGTCGCGTACTCGGTGAGGGCGATGGTGCCGTCCCCACTGCCACGGATCACGGTGCCGAAAGGCTGGATCACCGGAGCCGGTGACGCTGCGGCGGGAGGGGCGAGCATCACCGAGGGAGCGGCAAGGGCCACGGCTGCCGCAGCGACAGCGGTACTTCTGGAAATCAACGTCGAGTGTCCTGTCCTGAATGAGTGATTGGTCGACCTTAATTGGTCTCGAGCCCGATGCCGTGTAGGCGCTCCGGCAGGCGGACCGGTGGTGGGACTCGGTTCCGCAACGCAGCCAGCAGGATCGGGTCCTCGACGGCAACTACGCCGGCCGCCTCGGTTACGACCGGAACCCCGAGCGGGTCGCGAGGGTTTATGCGCGTCGAGGATGCACGAGGTCAGTCGCGCCCCCTCCGCCGGGTGCACAGGCGGCCGGGGACCGGGCACCTCCGGCCGATATCCAGTCCGGCAGTTCGAGTCGTGCCGGAGGCAGGCAGTTCCTAGCGGAACGCGTCGACGATCGCGTGGATGATCCAAATAGGCAGCCACAACCCGCAGGTGAGCAGGGTGAGGATGAAGTGCAGCCCGTGCGGGCACCCGCCGCCGGCACGAACGTTGTTGTTGACGGTGACCTGCTGGACCGGACCGTGGGACTGCCGGTTCGCGTACTGCGCGGCGGCCTGCCGTTGGGCCTCCTCCCACGCCTGCCGCCGCACGTTCTCCTGCCATCGCGCCCACTGCCGCTGCCGCTCCTCCTCGGCGCGCTGCGCGGCCACCTGCTCCGGTGTCGGCGTCACCGGCCATGCCGGTGTCCCCGGTGGGGCGTCGGAGAACCGTCCAGGCTCCGGTTCCGGTGTCGACACGTCGATCACCGGCTCGAGTTCCGGCTCGGTGCGGTGGCGCGGGGCCATCCGATGCTGACGGTGCACCGGCTTGTTGTCCCGGTATTCGGCGTAGGGGTCGTAGGTGGGGCCGTCGCCGGGGAAGGGATCGGGATGGTTCACTGGCGGTCCGTTTCACGCGGGCCGGCCTACTGGTCAGAGCCGGTCATTTGGTTCGTAAGGGATATCACGGACGTGCCGGCTTTTTGTGTAGGCCGCGCGGGTCGTTGTCCAGACACCGCTGTGGTTTGCGGTCACGGTGGTCCCCCGAGGACGACGTTGTCCACGAGGACGCATAGGGCATCTCCGCCGATCCACCGTCCGCAGGTGCCCCTCATAAGGTTGCGGAACTGCGGTCGAGGCCATTGTCGTGGACAGAAATTGCTTCAGACGGCCCAGGGGAGGGCCGCGAACTTTGAGCTATTCCCCAACATTCTTCACGCCTGCTCTTCGTAGCGCGTCGTCAACAACCTTCTTATCTCCTTCTCGTTGTTCGGCAAGCGTCACTCTCTGCGTCTGTCCATCCCAGGTGTGCACCTCCATCCGGTCCTTCATAATCGCCTTGAACGAATTGAGAGAATTCTTGACATCAAGCATTCTGGTGGCCACGTCATGGACACCCAGGACGTTGGACCACTTCCGCCCCTGGTAGATGCTCCAATCTAGATTGAAGGTGTCCCGATGGGTCTTCACCGAACTGCTGTACGTAGCAATCGCTACATGCGAATCCGGAAGTCCGCTGCCCTTCCTGGTCAAGCCTGAGTCCCAGAACACTCGCCACTCTTGGCCCGGTGCGAGGAACGGGATGACCGTGGGGATCACCACATCTTTTATGCCTTCTCCCTGGTCCGATGAGCTTTCCTGCGGATGGGGCGAAATCCGTACGCAAACGTGGGAGGCCCACGTCTGGCCGATGTTCTTGATAACAAGATCAATGATCTGCTCAGTCGCTGCACTGGGCTCCATGTAGACCACCACATATGGGCGCGCCGAGTCGTACGCCAAATCCTTTGCCTGTCGCCTGTTGCTACGCGCTTCACACAACTGGCTAAGTGCCACGATGCCGGCAATCAGGGCGATGATTGCGGTGGCCAGCATCGACCACGCTGAAATTGCGGTAGATACCTCCAACGACGGTACAAGCGTCACTGTTTCTGCTCTTCCTCTAGGTCTGCCGGACGTTCTCATCTGACCGGTCGCAAGACCTTACATCGCCCCGCGGGAACACAGGGATGGGGCGGAAGAGGGCATACGTCCGCACCATGCCATGTAGCTCAAGAACGCTGTCCTTCAAATTTTATCTAGATCCGTTCCGCATCGAACAGCAGATCGACACAGTGACTCTCGCTGAGGAACGCTGGTAGCTAGTTCTCAATCGCAGATCGGCTGACCGGATCGGTCACTGGATGCAATATGCCGTGCTTGGCTTACATAAGGCCTGGTTACCAGTACGGCGCGTATCCGATGTGTGTGCATCGCTTAGCGGCGACGACAGCTGATGGTGCGTCGCGCTTTGAGTATTACAGGCGGCGAGCCCGTGGCTTATGGAACGGTGCCCATCGGCGATGCTGAGCACTAGCGATAATTGCTCCTGCATCCTTCTCCACGTCGCAGTGATCGATGATGGCCTTCTCCGGACTCCTCACGTCCGGTCTTCTTTACGATCCCGACCATCTCGGTAGACGCTTCTCCCTGAAGGCTGTGGCGCCTTCGCGTGCGTCGTTCGAGAAGAGAATTTGAGGCGCAGCAAGGTCGACCATGTCGAAGGCTTCCTCAGCGGTTAGGCACAGACTGGCGGTGAACAGTTCTTTCGTTCGAGCGACCGCAAGGGGCGCGTTTCGACTGATTCGGTGTGCTAGATCGATGGCGTCGTCCAAGGCCATTCCCGCCGAGGAAATCGAATTAACGACGCCGATCTCCTTTGCTTCACCTACCGGAATAGTATCTCCGGTAAGGAGAAGGTGGGCTGCCTGGTTACGCGGGACCATCTGCGCCAGACGGACGATTCCACCACCCGCGGCGATAAGGCCTCTTTTCACCTCGGGTAGCCCAAATCTTGCAGTTTCCGAGGCGATAACGAGATCGCAGGACAGGACAAGTTCGAAGCCACCCGCCACTGCATGACCTTCGACGGCAGCGATCAACGGTTTGCGCGGAGGCACGCGCGTCAGTCCAGCAAGGCCGCGCTCTCGTGTTTCCGGCATCACCCCATCGGCAAAGGCTTTGAGATCCATGCCGGCGCAGAAGTCGGGACCTTCGCCTGTAAGAACCCCGATTTTGAGACTGTCGTCCGCGTCCAGTCGGTCGAAGGCGTCGGCCAACGACTCGGCCATCTCGCGATTGATGGCATTCTTCAACTGCGGTCGATCGAGAGTAATGACCAGCACGCTCCCGATTTGCTTGCATCTGAGCGGGGATGACACCACTGGTCTCCTTACAGTAGTTGACAACGATTTCATGACTTGAGCCCTTTGCGAGCCCTGTCACTCGTGACGAGGCCATGAGAGCGTGCCAGAGCACATGTTCGGCACCTGCGATCGCGATAATCCCAGTCTGATGGGCTCTTCCCGAACAGCATCCGTTTCGAAGGGGAGTCGCCCCAGATGCGGAGCTTCAGTGCCGACGGATGCGCCAGTGCGACGAACGGTGGACGCATTCGCGCGGTGAATCGTGGGATTGGCTCCTCCCGCCCCACGATTCGTCAGCAGACACCGAGCCTGCGGTACCACTCTCCTTCCACGGGGCTGGAACATCACGGGGCCAGGAGTCCACCACGTCCGGAGTACGGGCGCGGCCTGCGCGGTCACCTCATCCGGATCGGCGGGGGTTCCGGCCTTGAGCGTGATGAGGTCGCCTCTGCCGTTCAGTACCCCCCCTTGGTGGAGCACGGTCCATTTGCTGCAGTCGACGTCTTCGGTGCGGAGCGCTCGACCACACGATCGGCCGGGCGACAACAGCTCGTCTTCGGCCGCTGACATCCGGCACACCGTCGAGGCCGCGGTCTATCCTGCAAAGTTCCTTGCATCTCCGAGGAGTTGACCACCGTCGACGACCAGTGTCTCGCCCGTGATCCAGCGGGCACCGTCGGAGGCGAGGAACAGGATCGCCGATGCGACGTCGTCCGGCTCACCGATCCTTCCGAGTGGGGTGGCCGCGGCCACCGATTGTTCCTGTTCCGCCCATAGCGCTTCGGCGAGCTTGGTGCGCACCACTCCTGGCGCTACGGCGTTGACGCGGATCGCCGGTGCGAGTTCCATTGCGAGCTGCTTGGTGAGATGGATCAATGCTGCCTTCGAGGCGTTGTACACGCCGATTCCCCTCTCGGCGACCATGCCTCCGATCGAGGCGGTGTTTACGATCGCGCCACCGTTGTCCGCCATCCATGCTTTCGCGGCGAGACCGCTCCACAGCAACGGTGCCCAGAGATTGACGTCGAACGTCTTCGAGAATCGCCCATGATCCTGTTCTGTCATCCGGCCGTAGGCGGGATTCGTGCCGGCATTGTTCACCAGGATGTCGAGACCGCCGAATCGCTCGATGACGTCGTCGATGCACCGCCGGGCACCGTCTTCGTCGACGGCGTGCACGCCTACCCCGATCGCCGTCCCCCCGACCTCTGCAGCAGCGGCGTCAGCGGACTGAGCGGAGCGGGATGTGAGTACGACGTCGGCGCCGGCGGCAGCGAACGCCTGCGCTGTGGCCAATCCGATGCCACGGGAGGCACCGACGACGAGCGCGGTGCGTCCTTTCAACTCGTATGGGCTCATCGGACGTCTGCGACCTTCGCAGTGTCGGGCCTCACCGGGTCCCAGGTGGCGGACCTGTACTTCTTCAGTTCTCCCTTGGCAATGGCACGCAGGTGGACCTCGTCGGGCCCGTCGGCGATCCGGAGTGTGCGCAGGTGGGCGTACGCCATGGCCAGCGGAAAATCGTCGGTGACACCGGCGCCGCCGTGCACCTGGATTGCACGGTCGACGATCTTCAGGGCGATTCGGGGCGCGGCCACTTTGATCGCGGCGATCTCGGTTCGGGCCTGTTTGTTGCCGACGGTGTCCATCATGTGAGCCGCCTTCAAGGTGAGCAGACGGACCATTTCGATGTCGATGCGAGCCTCGGCGATCCAGTCCTGAATGTTGGCACGTTCGCCGAGTGGTTCTCCGAAGGTCGTGCGCGTGAGCGCCCGGGTACACATCAACTCCAGTGCTCGTTCGGCCATTCCGATTGCACGCATGCAATGGTGAATTCGTCCGGGGCCCAGTCGCGCTTGGCTTATCGCAAAGCCCTCTCCTTCCCCGGCGAGGAGGTCTTCCTTCGGTACGCGGACGTTGTCGAAGAGCACCTCGGCGTGGCCCTCGCGGTCGACATAACCGAAGACCGGGAGGTTACGCACCACGGTGACACCCTCGGCGTCGATCGGCACCACCATCATCGACTGTTGCCGGTGCGGTGGCGCGGACGGATCGGTCTTTCCCATCACGATCAGCACGCGGCAGTTCTGGTGCATGGCGTTGGAGGCGAACCACTTGCGGCCGTTCAGCACATAGACGTCACCGTCGCGTTCCATCCGGAGTTCGATGTTGGTCGCGTCCGAGCTGGCAACTGCGGGTTCGGTCATGGCAAAGGCGGAGCGGATTTCCCCGGCCAGCAACGGTTCGAGGTATGTCCGCTTGTGCTCGTCGGTGCCGAAGAGTGTGAGCACCTCCATGTTTCCCGTGTCCGGTGCGCTGCAGTTGCAGGCCTCGGATGCGATGTGGCTGCGACCCATGATTTCGGCGAGGGGGGCATACTCCAGGTTGGTCAATCCCGGTCCCCATTCCGGATGCGGATGGAACAGGTTCCACAGTCCGCGCCGCCGTGCCTCGTCTTTGAGTTCTTCGAGGATCGGGGGTTGGAAGTGAGGATCTCCGGACTCACGCATCTGCCGGTCGTAGACGGACTCGGCGGGGTAGATGTGCGAGTCCATGAAGTCGAGCAGTTCGGCTCGGTAGTGCTGAGTGCGTTCGGAGAGTTCGAAGACGCTCACCGGGGCTCCTGTCTGGCTGCGGCGACCACGGAGGCCGCACCTGCGGCCGGCAGGGTCCGAATCGATATCGGACCCCCGCCGGCCACAGGTAGGTGTGTGAGATGTCGCTGATGAATCAGAGGTCGAGGTGTCGACGGACGAAGGCGCCTGCCGCCGCGATGGACGCGTCGGCTTCCGGAGACCGTCCAGCCATGAACTGGAAGACGTGCTGCATTTCCGGTGTGATCTCCAGAGTCACCTCCACCCCTGCGCCGCGTGCCAGATCGGTGAAGCGTTCCGCGTTGTCCCGAAGCGTTTCGTAGCCGCCGGCGGTCAGGTACATCGGCGGCAGACCGGCGGGATCGGCGTAGAGGGGGTTGGTCAACGGATCGGTGGGTGACCCGTTCTCGCCGAGGAACATCTGGGCCATCATCTCCACGACGGCCCGGTCGATGAGAGCGTCGGTGCCGGCATTGGTTTCGAGGGTGGTGCCCCTGTGTTCCAGGTCGTACCAGGGCGAGAACGCGACAATCGCGGCCGGAAGGCGTTCACCGGCATCGCGCAGAGCCAGGACAAGGGTGGTGGCGAGATTGCCGCCGGCCGAGTCCCCTGCTGTGGCGATGCGTGTCGGCTCGATGCCTTGGGCAAGCAGCCACCGGTAGACCTTCTGTGCCTCGTCGAGTTGGGTGGGGTACGGGTATTCGGGTGCGCGACGGTAATCGACGTTCAGCACTTTCACACCGGCCGCCTTGGCCAGGTGGCCGGCGAGTTTGCGGTGACTGTGCATCGACATCACCGAACATCCGCCCCCGTGGGTGTAGATGATGGCGGCGTTGTCGGGTGCGCCCGCAGGAACGATCCACATCGCGCTGACGCCATCTGCGTCGACCTCGCGGTAGGTGACGTCCTCGGGTTCGGTTGCCAGAAGATGCGCTTCTTCGTAGATGTCGCGCATGGTGGCAAGGTCCATGTCGGGGTTGTCGGCGGCCCGCTTGGCCCAGCTTCCGTAGAGATCGCGCAGAGCGTCGGTGCGCACGTCGTTCGTCATCGTCGGTACTCCTGATTACTAGAGATGGGCTAGCGGGCGTAGGCGGGCTCGGTGGTGGTGATCTCGAAGCCGGAGTAGTTGTCTGCGGCGACCTGCTCGCAGATGTCCATGTACTTGTCGGCGCCGCCGAAGAAGACGTTGATGACGGCGGCCTTGCCGTCGACGTTGGTGCCGGTGAACCAGGAGTGCACGTCCTTACCGGCAGTGAGCAGGGTTTGTTCGGCGATGGCGGTGATCTGTTCGGTCCAGGCCTGCTCGGCTGCCTCGGTGGCTTCCATGCGGGTCGCGCCTTCGCGGCGGAGGTGGGCGATGGCCTCGGCGATCCAGTCGGCAGTGTTCTGCGCACACGGGGGGATGTTGGTGAACGGGCTCTGCGGTCCGGTGATCATGAACATGTTCGGGAAGCCGTGGGTACCGATGCCCAGGTGGGTGCTCGGGCCGGGGGCCCACTTGTCGGCGAGAACGCGTCCGTCGCGGCCGACGATGTTCATTCGGGTCAGTGCTCCGGTGGATGCGTCGAAGCCGGTGGCGAAGACGAGGACGTCGACCTGGTGTTCGGTGCCGTCGGCCAACCGGACTCCGCGGGGGGTGATCTCGGCGATCGCGTTGGTGGCCACGTCGACCAGGGCTACGTTGTCTCGGTTGAACGTCTCGTAGTAGCCCGTGCCCGACGGCGGACGCTTGGCACCGAAGGGGTAGCGCGGGCACAGCAACTCGGCGACGGCCGGGTCCTCGACCGCGGCACGGATCTTGGTGCGCACGAACTCCGCTGCCGACTCGTTCGCGACGGGATCGAACAGCAGATCGTCGAAGGTGAACAGGAACGGGAATCCGCCGTTTGCCCAGCCCTGCTCGTAGATCCGGGTGCGCTCCTCCTCGTCCGTCGAGCCCGCGAGCATGTTGGCCATGTCGAACGGGAACGAGAACCAGTGCCGGCGCACCTTGGCCCATACCTCGTCGTAACGCGCCTTGACCTCGTCCATCTCCTGCTGTGAGACGGGCCGGTTGCGGGCCGGGATCACATAGTTCGGGGTCCGCTGGAACACGGTCAGGTGCTCGGCCTGTTCGGCGAGCAGCGGGATGGCCTGCACTCCGGTCGAGCCGGTGCCGATGATCCCGACTCGCTTGCCGGCCAGGTCCACGCCCTCCTCGGGCCAGTACGCGGTGTGGTACCACTGCCCCTCGAAGGACTCGACGCCGGGAAAGTTCGGCAGGTTCGGGGCCGAGAGGATTCCCACGGCGGTGATCAGGTACGTCGCCGAGGTCCGCTCACCGGCCTCGGTGCGCACCTGCCACCGCCCGGAGTCCTCGTCGAACACCGCCGCCTCGACGCGAGTCCCGAACCGGTAACTGCGCCGCAGATCCAACTTGTCGGCCACGTACCCGAAGTAGGCCCGCATCTCCGGCTGGGTGGGATACCGCTCCGTCCAGTTCCACTGCTGCAGCATCTCCGGGTCGAACGAGTAGCAGTAGTAGTACCCCTCGCAGTCGGTCCGCGCGCCCGGGTAGCCGTTCCAGCACCACGTTCCCCCTACGTCCGGAGCGGACTCGTAGCCCTGCACCGTCAGTCCCATCTCCCGCAGCCGGTGCACCATGTACAGCCCACCGAACCCGGCCCCGACCACCACGGCATCTACTTCCCGACCCGGCTGCTGTGCGGTGATCTCACCGGTTGCTGATGCGGACATCGCTCCTCCAAACAAACGTAGGGTGTGATGGGAATCACCGTCGCAGTCCGATGACATGCATGTCAACAAATCAGCCCGTCCTCGGCGAGACGTATTCGATATCACCGCAGAAGAGAGCCATAAAATCCAACATGACATGACCCCGATCCGGCAGATGGGAGCGCCTCGTCCTGCGGCAGGCGGTTGCTCGGTCCACGACTGAGGCGGACGATCTTCAGTGCAGATGGAGCCGCTTTCCGGCGCGGAGGGCTGGGCAGCGGCGGCAGTGGGGCATCCACGGTGACGGCCCCGAGCGGGGCCGGTCCACCGAACCGATACGACAACGCCAGGAGGTCGCCCACGCGGTCGACCGGCAGACTGGGGCAGAACCGACGGGAGGCCCCTCGGGATTGCCGGGGAGTCGTGTCCCGCCCAGGGTGCCCGCCTCGACTGTTGTCCCGCCGCTGCGCCAAGGCCCCGAAACGCTGAGGTTGCACAGACTCTCGTCCGACACCGCAGCCGGAGACAACCGGATCTCGGTGGCGAATCGCGCCCCGGTTTTCACCGTCGCATCCGCTCTGCCTTGTGAGGTCGGCCTATGACGGCCGCGTCAGCTCAGGCGCTCGAGCACCATCGCCATGCCCTGGCCACCGCCGACGCACATGGTCTCCACGCCGAACTGCTTGTCGTGGGTCTGCAGGTTGTTGAGCAGGGTGGCGGTGATCCGCGCCCCGGTCATGCCGAACGGGTGGCCGAGGGCGATCGCGCCACCGGAGACGTTGAGCTTGTCCTCGTCGATGCCGAGCTCCCGGGCGGAGCCGAGCACCTGCACGGCGAACGCCTCGTTGATCTCGAACAGGTCGATGTCGGAGATGGTCTTGCCGGCGTGGGCGAGCGCCTTCCTGACCGCCTCGATCGGGCCCAGACCCATGATCTCCGGCGACAGGCCGGACACGCCGGTCGAGACGATCCGCGCCAGCGGGGTCAGGCCCAGCTCCTCGGCCTTGGTGTCGGACATGATCACCAGGGCCGCGGCGCCGTCGTTGAGCGGGCAGGCGTTGCCGGCGGTGATGGTGCCGTCGGGGCGGAACACCGGCCCCAGCTGGCTCACGGCCTCGTAGGTGGTGCCCGGCCGCGGCCCGTCGTCGGTGGTCACGACCGTGCCGTCGGCCAGGGTGACGGGGCTGATCTCGCGCTCGAAGAAGCCGGACTTGATGGCTTCCTCGGCCCGGTTCTGCGACCGCACGCCCCACCGGTCCTGGTCCTCGCGGGAGATGCCGGTCATCGAGGCGACGTTCTCCGCGGTCTGGCCCATCGCGATGTACACGTCGGGCAGCAGGGCCTCGCTGCGCGGGTCGGTCCACGCGGTGCCGCCCTCGGCGAGCGTGGCGGTGCGGGCCTCGGCGTCGGCGAAGAGCGGGTTCTTGGTGTTCGGCAGGCCGTCGGCGTTCCCGGTGACGAAGCTCGAGACGGACTCGACACCGGCGGAGACGAACACCTCGCCCTCGCCGGCCTTGATCGCGTGCAGCGCCATGCGGGTGGTCTGCAGCGACGACGAGCAGTAGCGGTTGACGGTCACGCCGGGCAGGAAGTCGTAGCCCAGCTGCACCGCGACGACGCGGGCGATGTTGAACCCGGACTGGCCGGCGGGCTGGCCGCAGCCGAGCAACAGGTCGTCGATCCGGGCGGGGTCCAGCTCCGGCACCTTCGCCAGGGCGGCCGCGACCATCTGGGTGGCCAGGTCGTCCGGGCGCACCGTCCTGAGCGACCCCTTCATTGCCCGCCCGATGGGAGAACGGGCGGCGGAGACAATCACAGCTTCGGGCATCACATGCTCCTTGGGAGTTCGAGGCTGGGCCTTCGCAGACCGAGCCGGTTGGTCATACCGTGCAGTCGTCGGTGGAGCGGACGCGGCCAACGGCGTTCGAGGGCATTCGTCGCGGAAGCGAGCTGGGCGGGAGGTTGGTCGGTTCGCCGATGCTTCGTGGATTCGTCACCGTCGGGGAGGCGGGAGGAACGTTCACGGAGTTCGTCACGTCAAGGAGCCGAGTCCTGCTGCCAGGAATTCGGGCACCGATTCACCGGCACGGTCGAATCCGGCTCCCACGGTCGCGCCCACGCGGTAGCGGTAATTGATGCCTTCGGCGATGACGGCGACCTTGAAGTAGGCCAGTGCCATGTAGAAGTTCCAGTGGTCCAGGACTCGGCCTGAGGCCGCGGCGTAGCGCGAAGCCAGATCGTCGATCGACGGAAGTCGAGGGCTTGTCCAGGCACCGGGCTCTCCGAGAACGAGATCGAAGGCCGGATGCCTGTACACGCACATCAAGGCGACATCCGTGAGTGGATCTCCGAGAGTGGAGAGTTCCCAGTCGACCACGGCGGCCAATGTGCCGACGTCCTCGGAGGCCAGGATGGTGTTGTCGATGCGGTAGTCACCGTGGACGATGGACGCGTCCGTGTGCGTCGGTACGAGGTCGGTGAGCGCATCGTACAGTTTGGTGACGTCGACCGAGTCCCGGGTTTTGACCCGGTCCCACTGCTTTGCCCACAGGTCGATCTGCCGTGTGACATACCCGTCCGGCCGGCCGAGCGTGCCCAATCCCACCGCCTGGTAGTCGACGTTGTGAAGTGCGCCGAGCACTCGAATCAGACCGGTCATACACGCGTCGATCTGGTCGTCGGACAGCGCCTCGACGTCCGACCCGGTCCGGAGAACCTGGCCTGAAACGTACTCGACGAGGGTGAACGGAGCCCCGAGGACCGTCTCGTCCTCGCAGAGGATGACGGGTGTGGCCACAGGGACGTCTGTGCGCTGCAGCGCGGATGTGATGCGGAATTCCCGTGCCACGTCATGGGCGGACGGGGTCCGTCCCGTTGTCGGGGGCCTCCGAAGAATCCAGCGCGAGGAGTCGTCGACGATGTGGTAGGTCAGGTTGGACTTGCCTCCCGAAATCAGCTCTGCCCGTAGATCTCCGTCGAGGGGAATGCCCGATCGGCGGAGAAAGTTCTGTAGCGCAGGAAGTTCGAGCCCTCGGTGTTGGGTGGTCAAGATATCTCCTCGTGTTCTGCCGGCGTGGCAGCGCTTGCCGTAGCCGCGGCAACAGCGCGCATGTACGTGTTGCTCGGGCGGGCGAGCGTCCACCTGGTGGCGACGCCTCTCTCACGGCCGTTACCAGGTTCTGCCTACGGAGGGCACCGCAGCCGTTCGTGTCCCGAGCCCGCGAATGGGCACCTACTCGGACGCGTTTCCGTTCGGCTGCTGATCGGGCGTGTCGGCGGCGCGGCGGTCGAGCGACGTACCACGAGGCGGTGTCCACCTCGTCTGGCGCGACAGTAGACATCTGCAGATCAGCATGTCAACTACCGATGAGCTCTATGGCTAGCAAACGGCTATTGTCTGCACTCCAACTGTGAAAATACCGCCTTCAACACTTGACATACTTGTCAAAGAAGGGCTGTAATCGAACAGTCCCACGAACCAGGTCGAACCGGCCGACGACGCTTCGCGGAAACCAGCGGTACGGGCTGCCGCCGAACTCTTAGCGCAATGAGGTGTGTTGATGACTGTGATCGAATCGAAGCTCGATCCGAAGTCCGAGATTTTCGAGTGCGACCGACAAGCGATGCTCGCCGCGCTGCGGCCCCTCGAGGAGCTCGCGGTGCAGGTCCTCGAGGCGGGGGGCGGGAAAGCAGTCGACCGTCATCGTTCCCGGGGAAAGCTCCTCGCACGTGAGCGTGTCGATCTGCTGTTGGACGAGGACGCTCCCTTTCTGGAACTGTCCTGCTACGCGGGTGCCCACGATCCCCGATCCCAGCCGGGTGCCCGTCTGATCACGGGTGTCGGCACGGTCAACGGCGTCGAATGCATGATCCTCGCCAACCAGTCGACGGTGAAGGGGGGATCGCTCAACCCCGATGCCGTGGCCAAGCAGCTGCGCGCGCTGGAGATCGCCGAACGCAACAGGCTGCCGCTGATCACACTGGTCGAGTCGGGCGGCGCCGACTTGCCGACGCAGGCGGACATCTTCGTTCCCGGTGGGCGGACGTTTCGTGAACTGACCCGGCTGACCGCTGCCGGCATTCCCACCATCTCCTTGGTATTCGGCAGCTCGACCGCCGGCGGCGCCTACATGCCGGGCATGAGCGAATACACGGTGCTCGTCAAACACGCCGCCTCGGTCTATCTCGGCGGCCCACCGCTGGTGAAGATGGCGATCAACGAAGATATCGACGACGAATCCCTCGGCGGGGCCGAGATGCACGCCCGAGTCTCCGGGCTGGCAGATTACCTGGCTGAGGACGAGCACGATGCCATCCGCATCGGCCGCCAGATCGTGGCCGACCTGCATTGGCGCAAGGCCGGTCCTGCCCCGTCACTGCCTGCCGATCCGCCGGCCTACGACGAGGCAGAGCTGCTCGGATGCGCGCCGGCCGACCCACGACGGGCGGTGGAGGTACGGGAAATCCTGGCTCGGATACTCGACGGTTCGCGGTTCGACGAATTCAAACCGCTCTACGGGACCCAGTTGGTGACCGGCTGGGGCTCGATCGCCGGCTACCCGGTCGGCATCCTCGCCAACAACGGCATCCTGTTCTCCGAGGAGGCCAACAAGGGAGCCCACTTCATTCAGCTCGCCAACGCCCACGGCATCCCGCTGCTGTTCGTCCAGAACATCACCGGCTTCATGGTCGGCTCCGCGGCCGAACGCGGCGGCATCATCAAGGACGGGGCGAAGCTGATCAATGCGGTCTCCAACTCGACCGTTCCGCATCTGACCCTCATGGTCGGCGCCTCGTACGGTGCCGGCAACTACGCCATGTCCGGACGCGCCTACGACCCGCGCTTCGTGTTCACCTGGCCGAACCACCGCATCGCCGTCATGGGCGGCCCCCAGCTCGGAGGGGTGATGTCGATCATCCGGCGCACAGCGGCAGCACGGTCGGGCGCCGACTACGACGATGCACAGGACGCCCAGGTACGCCGCGAGATCGAAGAGATGATCGAGACCCAGTCGAGCGCGGTGTACGCCACCGGGCGCCTGTGGGACGACGGCGTCATCGATCCGCGGCACACCCGCACCGTGCTGGGGTTGGCCCTGTCGGCTACGCACTCGGCCCCCGTCGTCGGTGCGACCCGATTCGCCCCCTTCCGGATGTGAGGAAAACAACCGTGAGCAGTAACCGCATCACCACCCTTCTCGTCGCCAACCGGGGGGAGATCGCACGACGGATCATCCGCAGCGCACGCGCCCTAGGAATTCGCACCGTCGCGGTGTACTCGGACCCGGACGCTCGGTCACCCCACGTCCTCGATGCCGATCTCGCGGTTGCCCTCGGTGGCACCGCAAGCGCGGACTCGTACCTGCGCGCCGACAAGATCATCGACGCCGCCCGTCGAGCGGGTGCCGATGCGATCCATCCCGGATACGGATTCCTGTCCGAAAACGCGGAGTTCGCCGAGTCCTGCCGCCGGGCCGACATCCTGTTCGTCGGCCCCTCACCGGAGTCGATGCGCAGCATGGGGCTGAAGGACCAGGCGAAGGCGATCGCGCGACGAGCCGGAGTTCCGGTGCTGCCGGATGCCGAGATCACCGGTGACGACCCCACAGCCTGGGCGGCGGCAGCCTGCGAGGTCGGCTTCCCACTGCTGGTGAAGGCCACCGCGGGCGGGGGCGGTAAGGGAATGCGCCGGGTCGACGATCTCGACACTCTCGTCGACGCCGTCGCCGGTGCCCGTCGGGAGGCCGCCAGCTCGTTCGGCAATGCGACGGTGTTCCTCGAGCGGTATCTGGACAAGGCGCGGCACATCGAGATCCAGGTGTTCGGGGACGCACACGGATCGGCGGTGCATCTCGGGGAACGTGAATGCTCCGTGCAGCGCCGGCACCAGAAGGTGCTCGAAGAGGCGCCGTCACCGGTCGTCGGGCCCGAGCTCCGGGAGAAGATGGGCGCGACCGCGGTATCTCTGGTCCGCGAACTCCGCTATCTCGGCGCCGGTACGGTCGAGTACCTGCTCGACGACCGCACGGGCGAGTTCTTCTTCCTCGAGATGAACACCCGTCTGCAGGTCGAACACCCGGTGACTGAGGAAGTCACGGGCCTGGATCTGGTGGCGCTGCAGCTGCGTGTCGCACAGGGTCAGGCCTTGGGGATCGAACAGGCGGACGTCGTTCCGCGCGGCCACGCGATCGAGGTCCGGCTCTACGCCGAGGATCCCGCCCGTGGTTTTCTGCCCACCCCGGGCCCGCTCCATCTGTTGGAGTACCCGGAGCGTCCGGGTCTGCGCTACGAGGTCGGTGTGTCCGCGCCCGGCGAGGTTTCGGCCTACTACGACCCGATGATGGCGAAGATCATCGCCCGTGCGGACAGCCGCGAGGAGGCGGCCGCCGCGCTCGCCTCGGCGCTGGATGCCACGCGAATCCACGGTCTGGTGACGAACCGCAGCTTCCTCGCGGCCCTGCTTCGTGACCCGGACTTCTTGTCCGGCGCAACGTGTACCGACTTCCTCGACCACCACCAGGACCTTCTCGATCCTGCTCCCGCCACCCCGACGGTGGTCCACCTGGCTGCCGGGCTGGCAGCATCGGTCTCTCGTCGGCGGGCCGCGAACCCGGCGACCGGGTTCGCCGCCCCCGGATTCCGGACGCTCGTCGCGGAGATGCTGACCTCCGCGGTGTGGCAGCCTTTCGGGCGAGAGCCCATCCCGGTGGCCTACCGCCTGGCCGCACCGTCCGGCGACACCGAACTCGTTCTCGACCTGGACGGCACCCGCCATCGCTTCGACCTGATCGATCTCGGTGCCGACACGGTCCGGGTGCGATTCGACGGCGTGGACTACCCGTGTGCCGTCGCGACCCATCGGGACGGCTCGATCTGGATCAACGATGCGACCAGCCAGTCCGGCTGGGTACCGGAACCGCGTCTGCCCGACCGCACCGTGCTGGCCGCGTCCGCGGCGGGCCCGGTCAGTGAGGTGCCCGGGACCGTCGTCGCCGTCCTCATTAGCGAGGGCGACACCGTCGCGGCAGGCCAGAAACTGGTCGTACTCGAAGCCATGAAGATGGAACACCCCGCGCTGGCCGGCGCCGACGGAGTGGTCCAGAAGATCAACGTGTCGGTCGGCCAGTACGTCGACGCGCAGACCGAACTGGTGACAATCGGCGCCGAGGGGGAAGCATGAACACGACACCGTTACGCATCGCCAACTGTTCCGGCTTCTTCGGTGACCGCTTGTCGGCAGCCCGCGAGATGATCGACGGCGGCCCGATCGACGTGCTCACCGGTGACTGGCTGGCCGAACTGACGATGGGACTGCTGGCCAAACAGCAACTCCGCAACCCCGGATCCGGCTATGCCCGCACCTTCGTCACCCAACTCGACGACGTGCTGGGCGACTGCCTCGACCGAGGAATCAAGATCGTGTCCAACGCCGGCGGACTCGATCCGCACGGCTGCGCCGCGCAGATCACCGCGATCGCCGAGCGACTCGGCCGCACCGTTCGAGTAGCCGTCGTCGACGGTGACGACGCCACCGAGCTGTTCGCACGGGAACGCGCCCGCGGCTGGGACGCTCCGCATCTGGACTCCGGTCAGGCCTTTCCCACTGACGTCGACCCGATCGTCGTCAACGCCTACCTGGGCGCCTGGGGAATCGTCGAGGCATTGCGGGCAGGGGCCGACGTGGTGATCACCGGCCGCGTCACCGACGCCGCCGTCATCGTCGGCCCCGCGGCATGGCACTTCGGCTGGGACCGAACGGACTGGGATGCGCTGGCCGGCGCGGTCGCCGCCGGCCACGTGATCGAGTGCGGTGCACAGGCCACCGGAGGCAACTATTCGTTCTTCACCGAGATCCCCGAGATGAGCGAGGTCGGATTTCCGATCGCCGAGATCTACCCGGACGGCTCCTCGGTCATCACCAAACACCCCGGAACCGGCGGTGCCGTCACGACCGAGACGGTCACGGCGCAGCTGCTGTACGAGATCGACGGCCCCCGCTACGCGAACCCCGACGTCGTCACCCGACTGGACACCGTGCACGTGGAATCGGTCGGTGCCGACCGGGTGCGCCTGTCCGGAGTCCGGGGAGAACCGGCCCCGGCGACCGTCAAGGTCGGTGCGGTGTTCTCCGGTGGATGGCGCAACGACACCACCTTCGTCCTGACCGGAACCCACATCGAGGACAAGGCCCGAGTCGTCCAGGATGCACTGTGGAAACGTATCCCGGAGGGCGAGAAGGCATTCGACAGCGTAACCGTGCGGCTGCTGCGTACCGATCGGCCCGACCCGGCCACGATGGAAGAGGCCGTCGCGCTGCTGACGATCACCGTCACGGGTACGGATCGCCAGCGAGTGAGTCGGTTCTCCCGAGCCGCCGTGGAGATCGGACTGGCCACCTATCCGGGCACGTACTTCACCGCCCCTCCGGGAACCGGCACCGAGTTCACCGTGTTCTGGCCCACCCTCATGCGGTCCGAGCTGTTCGACCAGCGCGTCACCCTCGGCGCGCGCACCTGGACCGTGCCCGGCGCCCCCGCGTCGGCGGAACTGCCCGACATCCACCCACCCACCCCGCCGAGCACGAAGACGTACCACGGACCGACACAGCGGCTGCCGCTCGGCGCGGTCCTGGGCGCACGTTCGGGCGACAAGGCCGGTAACGCCACCCTCGGCGTGTGGGCCCGCAACGACGAGGGCCACCCCTGGCTGCGCTCCTGGTGGAGCGAGGACACCGTGCGGGAGTTGCTGCCCGAAGCGGCAGGCTGCGAGCTGCGAATGTGGGAGCTTCCGCTTCTGCGCGCCTGCGGCGTGACCATCGTCGGGTTGCTCGGCCGGGGCGTGGCCGCCAATCCACACCTCGATTCCCAGGCGAAGGGCCTGGGGGAGTATCTGCGCGCCAAACACGTCGACATCCCGACCACCCTACTGCCCCTGGAGACCCGATGACCTCCGCGAACGAGCTCTGGTACACCGACGAGCGTCGCGCCCTCCGTGAGGCCGTGCGCGGCTTCACCCGTCGCGAAATCGCGCCGAACCTGCCGGCATGGGAGGAAGCCGGCGAATTACCCCGATCCCTGCACGAGAAGGCCGCCGAGCTCGGCCTGCTGGGATTCGATTTCCCCGAGAAGGCCGGCGGTGAGGGCGACTTCATCGATCTGATGGTCGCCAACGAGGAGATCATCCTCGCCGGCGGGAGCACAGGGGTTACCTCGGCACTGTTCTCCCATACCATCGGCGCGCCGCATATCGCGGCCGCCGGTGACCCGTGGCAACTCGACGAGTTCGTCCGTCCCGTCGTTGCCGGCACCAAGATTGCGTCTCTCGGCGTCACCGAGCCCGGCACCGGCTCGGACGTCGGCTCCATCACCACTCGCGCGGTGCGTGACGGCGACGAGTACGTGATCACCGGTGGAAAGACCTTCATCACCTCGGGAACCCGCGCGGACTTCGTCACGGTCGCCGCCCGCACCGGCGGCCCGGGCCATCGCGGGGTCTCGTTGCTGATCGTCGAGTCCGATCGCCCGGGCTTCACGGTCGCATCAAGGCTGAAGAAGATGGGGTGGCTGTGTTCGGACACCGCCGAACTCGTCTTCGACCAGGTGCGGGTGCCCGCCCGTAACCTCATCGGGCAGGAGAACACCGGCTTCCTCCAGATCATGCAGCGCTTCGAATCCGAGCGGCTCACGCTCGCAGTGCAGGCGGTGGCGACCGCAGAACGCTGCGTCGGCCTGGCGAAGGAGCACGCGACGGTCCGCACGACGTTCGGCGTGCCCCTGGCCGAACGGCAGGTGATCCGCCACAAGCTCGCGGAGATGCAGCGACAGACGATGGTGGCACGCACCTACGTCCGCGACGTGACCGCTCGGTGGGCGGCCGGTGAGGATGTCGGCGCGGAGGTCGCGATGGCGAAGAACACCGCGGTCGCTGCCTGTGACTTCGTGGTCGACGAGGCGGTACAGATCCACGGTGGCATGGGCTACATGCGTGAGACCGAGGTCGAGCGGCACTATCGTGACTCGCGCATCCTCGGTATCGGCGGGGGGACGAACGAGATCATGAACGAGATCATCGCCAAGCGGTTGCTGGGCGCACCCCGGGCGGACCGATGACGGCCGCCACGCCGATGAGCCGGCAAGAGCTGGTGCGCAGCGACGTCACCCGGGGCATCGCCACCGTGACGCTCGATTCCCCCCGCAACCGCAACGCGCTGTCCTCGCACCTGTGCTCGCAGATGCTCGCCCAGCTGACCGCGGCCCTGCAGGACGACGAGGTCCGTGTCGTCGTCGTAACCCACACCGGACCGGTGTTCTGCGCCGGCGCGGATCTGAAGGAGGACCCGCAACGCAAGGGTGCCGCTGCGCGGGACTTCTGCGCCGTCCTCGAGTTGTTGTGGACCTCCCCGAAGCCGGTGGTTGCCCGCCTCGCGGGCCCAGCACGCGCCGGCGGCACCGGTTTGGTCGCGGCATGTGATTTCGCCGTCGCGGTAGATACCGTCACCTTTGCCTTCACCGAGGTGCGGATCGGGGTCGTCCCGGCGGTCATCTCGGTGCCGCTGCGACACCGAGTCGTGCCGCATGCGCTTCATCGGCTGTTCCTGACCGGCGACACATTCGATGCTCATCACGCGGCGAGCATCGGCTTGCTCAGTGCGGTGGCGCCGCCCGACGCCCTCGAGGGCGAAATCGATCGCCTCGTCGAGATGCTGCTGATGAGCGCTCCGAGGGCATGGACCGGAACAAAGCAAGTTCTCCGGTCCGATATCCCGTCGATTGCCGACGAGCTGTCGACGATGCAGGACGTGTCGGCGAGGTACTTCCGGTCCGACGAGGCCAGAGAAGGAATGCGGTCATTCGCCGAGCGGCGCCGCCCGACATGGGCTCCGCACAGCTGAGCGGTCACCTCGCAGCGACGGGGCAGTGACACCAAGACCTAGGAGAGATGAAATGCAAGGCGGAATCGGGGACTGGATCGCACGGCGTGCACATCGCCGACCCAACGCGACCGCACTGATCGACGGCGAAAGCGGCCGGACGGTGCCGTACGTGGACCTCGAGCGTGACGTGGCCGCCACGGCGGCCTCACTGCACGAACTCGGAGTGCGCCGCGGGGACCGTGTCGCGATCTTGATGGAGAACTCCATCGAATTCGTGCGCGTGCTGTTCGCCGCGGCGAATCTCGGCGCCATCGTCGTCCCGGTCAACTTTCGGCTCAACGCCCGAGAAGTCCGGTACATTCTCGCCGACTCCGGCGCCCTCGTGCTCGCGGTGTCCGACAGATTCCGGGACCTTGCGACCGATGCCCTGGCCGAGGGCGGGCACGGTGTCCGGCGGATCCTCGTCGAAACCGCCGGCGCGCCGATCGGGGACTACCCTGTCTCAAGGCTCGACGAGTTGCTCACTGCGGCTCGGCGGGGTCCTGATCCGCTCGTTCGCGCCGAGGACACGTGCGTGATCATGTACACCTCCGGCACCACCGGCTCCCCCAAGGGCGCGATGCTCACGCACGGAAACATGCAGTGGAATGCGTTCAACATGGCCACGGTGGGCAGCGGGCTGTCGAGTTCGACGGCGACCATCGCGGTGGCGCCGATGTTCCACATCGGTGCGCTGGGCCTGTCCGTGCTGCCCATCCTCTACGCCGGCGGCACCGTGATCACGGTTCGCGCGTTCGATCCGCACCGGACCCTGGAGTTGATGCAGCGGTACCAGACCACGACCCAGTTCATGGTTCCGGCGATGTGGGCGGCGCTGTCGAAGGTGCCGGATTTCGACTCCCACGACGTCTCGTCGATGCAGTACGTGCTCTGCGGCGGCGCTCCGTGCCCGCTTCCGGTGATCGAGTTCTACCAGCAGCGCGGCTGGATGTTCCTGGAAGGGTTCGGGATGACCGAGGCTTCGCCGAACACGCTGTTGCTGGACGAGGAGTCGGTGGTCTCGCACGCCGGTTCGGTGGGCCGACCGTTCATGCACGTCGACGTACGTATCGTCGACAACGAGGATCACGATGTCGCGGTCGGTGAGGTCGGCGAACTGGTCCTGCGCGGACCGAACATCTTCGCCGGGTATTGGGGCCGACCGGTGGAGACAGCCGAAGCCACCCGGGGCGGCTGGTTCCACACCGGTGATCTCGGACGGGCCGACGCCGAAGGCTTCATCACCTTGGTGGACCGGAAGAAGGACATGATCATCTCCGGGGGAGAGAACGTCTACCCGATCGAGGTGGAACAGGTCCTCTACCGCCACCCCGCAGTCTCGGAAGTCGCCGTCATCGGCGTCCCGGACGAGAAGTGGGGGGAGACGGTCGTGGCGGTGGTGGTACCCGAGGGCGACGGCATCGACGAAGCAGAGCTGATCGACTACACACGCAACCGCATCGCACACTTCAAATGCCCGCGTCGGGTGGTGTTTGTCGAGGAATTGCCTTACACCGCAACGGGAAAGCTCCTCAAGCGCACACTGAGGGAGCAATTCACCGGTGTGGCTGCGACCGTGCACCGCTGACCCGTGAGAGATGATCGGCCGACCCATCGGATCGGTGTGCCACGTCAGACCGCTTCCGTCCTCGTGATTCGGCGGCGTCCACAGCCGGATGACTCGCGTGTCATATCATCGACGAACGGGCGTGGCCCCGGCGAGCGGCGGAGCCGTCCCGGAAAGGAGACAGGCAATGGCACAGCCCGTGCGAGCGGCATCTTCGGGCAGCGAGGGTGCGGCTGCGGCTGACAGCAAGGGCAACGGTGGCGGCGGCCAGCCGGTGCCGGTCCAGTCGCTGTCGGCGCGCGGCAAGAGAACCCGTGCCGCGCTCATCCAAGCGGCCCGGGACGCTTTCGAGGAGGTTGGCCTCAACGAGGCCCGGGTCGCCGACATCACACGGCGTGCGGAAGTCTCCTACGGCAGCTTCTACACCTACTTCGAGTCCAAGGAGGAGATCTTCCGGGAAGTGGTCAAGCAGGTGACCGGGGAGATGTTCGAGGCGTCTGCGGTCGGTGACGCGGCGGGCTCGAGCCCGCGGGACCGTTTGGCGGCGGCCAATCGGCGCTACCTGCAGGCATATGCGCGCAACGCCCGGATCATGGGGTTGATCGAGGAGGTCGCCCCCTACGACTCCTACTCACAGGAGCTGCTCAAAGGGATTCGCGGCCTGTTCCTGGGTCGGATCGAACACGGCGTGCGCCATCAACAGAAGGTGGGTCGGCTCGACCCGGAACTCGATCCGCAGGTCGTTGCCCGGCTCCTCGGCGGGATGATCGAGCAGGTGGCCCGGGCGTCGTTCATCCAGGGCGAGCCGTACGACGAGGATGTCGTCGTCCACACCCTGACCACTTTGTGGTCGAACGCGGTGGGATCCGTGTCCGACGAGTGACCGTTGGTCGAGCAGCAGGCGGCATCTGCCCGGAATTGTGATCTGTACCATATGAGCGGGGCGGGGTAGACGGAGGTGCGATGGACCTGCGACAGCTGCAGTACCTCGTTGCCGTCGCCGAGGAAGGTAGCGTGCGCCGGGCGGCCCGGCGTCTCTACATGGCGCAACCACCTCTGTCGCAAGCGTTGCTGCGGCTCGAACGCGACTTGGGTGTCGAACTCTTCACGCGGACCAGCAGGGGCGTGATTCTCACCGATGCCGGCCGAGAACTCGTCGGCCGGGCCCGCGAGATCCTGCACCAGGTCGAGGACGCCAGATTCGCGGTGCAGGCGACGGCCCCGGACGACAGCGCGACCTTGCGGATCGGGGCGGTGGCCGGACCGTTGTCCGCCGGCGAGCTCACCAGGCCCATCCTCGAGGCGTTCCGGGCGCTGCACCCCGATGTCACCGTCAGACTGCGGGACACCAGTTTCGCCGATCAGGTCGACCTGGTCGCGAGCGGAGTGATCGATGTGGCGCTCGTGCGTTGCCCCGTCGTGCACGACGACGTCGAGGTTATCCCGATTGCGGCGGAGCCACGGGCGCTCTTCGTGCGGAGCACACACGAATTGGCGTCCGAGCAAACTCTTTCCGTGGACGACGTCATCGAGTATCCGATGCTCGGCCTCGATGCGCCGGAGTGGTTCTCGAGTTTCTGGCAGTTGGACCCCGAACGCGGGCATTCCCTGGTCGATACGCAACTCCCACCGGTGTCGACGGTGCAGGGCATCCAGCTGGCGCTGGCAGCCGCCCCGCTTGTCGTGACCGGTTGTGCCACGATGGCGCGATTTGCCCCGTCGCCGTTGATTCGGGCCATCGAGTTGCCCGACGCGAGCCCGTCGATCATCGGGGTCGCGTACCGGCGCGGGGACACCAGACCGGTTGTTCGGTCCTTCCTCGAGGCGGCGGCGACGGCGGCCGCGGAGAACATCGCTCTGCTTCCGAACGCCACCAGCAGCGTCTGAGCCTCCGTCTGCGGGATGGACGCGGCGGGCGTCCAATCGTGGTCCTGCGGGACGCGGACACTTGACCATGTACTTGACATAGATGTCAAATAGATGTCGGTCCTGTGCAGGCACCTTCTGTGCGCTTCTGTGCGCTCCTTCGTCAATCGAAAGGTCTCGAACATATGCACCCTCGCAACGACCCGCCCTGGCTTCAGGGCGCAGGGATCGTCGTCACCGGCGCCGGTAACGGCATCGGACGCGCGCTCGCGCATCGATTGGCCCGCGCCGGAGCGCGGGTGGTCGTCAACGACCTCGACCCGCACGCATGCATGGTCGTCGCCGAGGAAGTCGGCGGATACGCCGTACCGGGCGATGCGGCAGCCGAAAGTGCCGTACACGATCTGGTCGTGCAGGCACGGCAGGCAATCGGCTCGATCGATGTCTTCTTCGCCAACGCAGGCATCGAGACAGGTGCGGACGATGCGGAACCTGCCTGGGATCGATCATGGAACGTGAACGTGATGGCCCACGTGCGCGCCTTGCGCGAACTCCTGCCCGAGTGGTTGGAGCAGGGGAAAGGACGCTTCGTCGTCACCGCATCGGCAGCAGGGCTGCTCACCATGCTCGGTTCCGGACCGTACTCGGTCACCAAACACGCAGCAGTCGCGCACGCCGAATGGGTCTCCGCCACCTACGGGGACCGCGGCATCACGGTCCAGTGCCTGTGCCCTCAAGGTGTGCGGACCCAGATGTTGCCTACCAACGAGGTCGGCGACGTCGTATTCGGCAAGGGCGTTCTCGAAGCCGACCAGGTTGCCGACGAGGTGCTGAACGCCCTCGGCGACGACCGCTTCTACATCCTCCCGCACCCCCAAGTGGCGCAGTACTACGCCACGCGCGCCACCGAACCCGATCGATGGCTGCAGGGCATGCGACGCCTTCAGCGAAAGATCGACAACGCGGCGTCTACTCGCGCTGCACAGCCCAACGCACCGATGACCGACGAAACGACAGGACCGAAATCGTGAGCACATTCGCGCACCTCATCGACGACCTTCACGCCGAGCAGGCGGCTCTCGACGACGTCGTGGCAGCCTTCGGCGACACAGAATGGACCCGTCTCACCCCTGCGGACGGATGGACGAGTCGGCATCAGATCGCTCACCTCGCCTTCTTCGACGCCGCAGCCGAGATGTCACTCACCGATCCCGAGGCGTTCGCCGAACAGCGACACCGAGCAGATCAGGACCCGGACGCCTACAGCATCGCGGTGCTCGAACCGCTGCTCGAGCTGTCTTCGGCACAACTTCTCGAAACGTGGCGACGGGGTCGCCGATCGCTGCTGCACGCGTTCCGTTCGGCCACGCCCGGCGCGCGTCACCCCTGGTACGGGCCTTCCATGAGCCTGGCGTCGATGGTCACCGCCCGGCTGATGGAGACCTGGGCGCACGGGCAGGACATCGCCGATACCGTCGGCGCCGTGCGGCCGGTGACGTCGCGGTTGGAGCACATCGCCCGGATCGCGTGCCTTGCGCTTCCTTTCAGCTTCGTCAATCGTGGCGTGCCGGTGCCGGCCACCGGCGTGCGCGTGTCCCTGTCCGTCGCCCCGGACCGGACATGGGAGTTCGGCGACGAGCACCTCGAGGATTCGGTCAGTGGACCGATCGAGGACTTCTGCCTGGTGCTGACCCGCCGGCGCCACGTCGCCGACACCGCCCTGGTCACCACCGGGCCGATTGCCAGGGCGTGGATGACGATCGGTCAGGCCTACGCGGGCCCCCCCGGGCACGGGCGGACGCCTGGTCAGTTCGTGGAGCAGACACCCCAGACCGGGACGGAACAGAGCACACGGGTCTGACCTCGGCCACGACGCGGGCCCACACCGCGAGCATGTCGGTCCTCGCGCATACCGTGTCCACGGTTCATAAGTCGTGATTCCCATGTCATGTCCGGATTATGGCTGTTCTTCTGCGGTGATATCGGATCAGTCTCACACGATCAAGCCAAATCACTGACATTCCTGTCATTTATGGGAGATGGTGATGTCGCTGACGCTGTAGACGTTCGGCGGTAGAGGCGCAACGAGCCCGAGACGTTCGAGCAGCCCACCCGGCGCGTCGGCACCAAGAGGCCTTGACCGGCTCAATCGATAATGTCAGGAGCAGACATGCCATCATTCGGAGTTCACACGCCCGAGTTCCCGTCGACCGGCTGCGCGGTGGTGTTCGGCGCCACCGGGGGAATCGGTGCCGCCACGGCGGGCTTGCTCGCCGAACGCGGCTGTGATGTCGTGCTGACCTACCGATCCCGAGAAGCGGACGCGGAGAAACTCGCCACATCGATTCGGGAGCTGGGACGCAACGCGACGGCGCTGTCCTGCGATGTGACCGATCGGGAGTCCGTGGCAGCTGTCGTGGACGCCGCGCTGGCCGAGCACGGGCGGATTCACACCGTGGTGTCGGCCGCCGGCCTGGTCTTCCGCACCCGGCCGTTGATCGAGTTCACCGACGACGAATTCGCCGGCGTAATCCAGACCGATGTTCTCGGCTTCTTCAATATCGCCAAGGCAACCGTGCCCGCGCTGCGAGCCGGAGGCGGTGGCTCGATCACCGCACTGATCACCACAGCGGTGGACCGCACGGTTCCCACGGACGCACTGTCCGCCACGCCCAAGGCGGCGGTCGCCATGATGATGCGGATGCTGGCCACCGAAGAAGCCGCCCACGGCATCCGGGCGAACGCGGTCGGCCCCGGCGTGGTCGAAGGTGGAATGGTTCCGCCGATGCGCGATGCCGACCAGGTCACGCGCGACCTTCTGGAGCTTGCCGTGGGACAGACGCCGTTGGCGCGCCTCGCGCTCCCCGAAGAAATCGCGGAGGCGATCGCTTTCCTGGCCTCCAGCAAGGCCTCATACATCACCGGGCAACGCCTGATGGTCGACGGGGGGCTCGCCACCTGAGCGACCCCGATCGTCTTGTGCAACGGGCACCCGTGATTGCGAGCGCACCGGCCACGAGCGACCGCATCAGCCGGATCCAGAGGTGCCCCTGAAGTTGTCAACTGTCCTGAGACAGAACGTATTCGAGGTGGATTCCTATCACTTGGGACAGTCCAGTGCGAGGGGACGGGCCGACGCCGGTTCGGGGGTACCAGGCCCGGACTCGAGCAGACGGAGCGCTCACTTCGAGTCGACAGCACGATCCGTGACAGCGGGTGATGGAGCTCCCTCCCGTACTGGCTCACTTCCCCTTGGGGATCCATCGGTGAATGGCGGGGCTGGTCAGGGCAAGAACAACACAGCTCGACCGAAGTTTTCCCACCGCTGCCGAATAGTGAATGGAGATGGCATGTTCAAGGCTTACGTCATGATCAAAAGGAAGCCAGGGACCACGCTCGAGGATTTCATCACCTACTACGAGAACAAGCATGCCCCCCTGGCTGTCAAAATGGTTCCGGGCTTGCGCAGATATGTTCGGCACTACTTGCGGAATTGGGAGAATGGCACCTACCGGTCGGACATGGAGGCGCCATACGATGTAGTCACAGAGATTTGGTTCGACGATCGTGCGGCTTTCGATGTCGGCATGGCACACCTGACTTCACCGGAAACAGCCGCCGTCATCGGCGCGGACGAAGAGAAGGTCTTCGATCGACAGTCGATCACCTTTCTAACTGTCGACGACGAACGGGAAACCGATCCCAGCGAATTCATCTGACGATCATCTGCGCAAAGACAGGTGTGCTTCCTCGCCCCAAGTCGGCGCGTACCGCGGCCATGGACGCGGCTGCGGTACGCCACCGCACCCCTCCACACCACCCCGACCGCCACCACACCGCCGCCGCATCGATCGATGGTTGTGGCACCGCGGGATCCGGACACATCCGCGACCACGTCACTTATGTCGCTCAACAAGAAAGAAGGCCACCATGAAAGCTTGGATGTTCAAAGGTCTCGGGTCTCCACTCGAGCTCGTCGATCTGCCGGACCCCACGCCGGCCCCCGGTGAAGTCGTGGTCGATCTCAAGGCCGCGGGCCTGTGCCACAGCGATGTCGGCATCACCGACGGCACCCTGACGGAAGTCCTCGGGTTCACTCCTATCATCCTGGGACATGAGGCCGCCGGCATCGTCTCTGCCGTCGGAAAGGGCGTGACCGATGCTGCGATCGGCGACCGCGTCGCGATCAGTGCCATGGGAGACGGACAGAGCGGCGTCATCGGCCAGAAGACGATCGGCATCGGACGCCACGGCGCGTACGCACAGAAGACGATCGCCCCGGCGAGCGAACTCATCCCCATCCCCGACGGGGTCCCGTTCGTCCAGGCCGCTGCAGCAACCGACGCAGGAATGACCTCATACCATGCGGTTTTCGTCCGCGGTGGTCTGCGTCCGGGCATGAAGGTCGGCATCATCGGCCTTGGTGGACTCGGCATGACCGGGGCTCGCATGGCAGTTCTCGGCGGTGCCGAAGTCTATGCCGCCGAGATCAATGCGGAAGTCCACGCCGCAGGCCTCGAGCGGGGCGTCAAGCAGGTCGTCAACGACGTCACGGAACTGGCCCCCTTCGGTCTCGACCTGATCGTGGACTTTGCAGGCTTCGGAACGACCACGGCCGGCGCCATCGAGGCGGTCCGACACGGCGGCCGGATCGTCCAGGTCGGAGTCGGTCGGCAGGAAGCAACGATCAACACGTATCTGCTGGCGATGAAGGACTTGGATCTGGTCGGTTCGGTGGGCGGCACCCCAGCGGACACCGTCGAAGTTATCAAGTTCATTGCTTCCGGCGGCCTGACGATCGCCACCAGGACGATCGGATTCCACGACATTCCTGCCGGCCTGGAAGAACTCGCCCGCGGGGTGAAAGGCCAGCGTCTGGTAGCTAGCATCGATGATTGACCCCGTAGATCGGGAGACCCCTGATCTGCAATGGCGCCAGAAGCCTCGGACAATCCGGAGTAACGATATACGCCTGCCTCCATAGAACGGTTCCGCGCTGCCATCTGAGCACCGCTGTCCTGGGTGCGCACCAGCAGGCACGACATGCGGACCACACGGGGATGCCCGATCGGCCGGATCGGGCATCCCCTCTGCATAGGTACCTTCGATGAGGGCTTCGACCTCGACTTTGATTTCGTTGCGGAGCGGGTGTATCGAATCGATGCCGCTGTCGCGGAGAAAGGGAAAAGCGCCCTCGAGCAGCCTACAGGGGCTGGCGGCGTCCATTTCGCGGCCCGCAGTCACCGCCTTCCGACCGACGACCTGTCAGCCGTCGGGGGAACCAGATCAACCCTGGCGGCTGGATCAACGCGGCTCTCATCACCACCACGCGACTTGAATATGTCGGCAGTGAGGAGTCAAACCTTTACTGGTGCCCTCCGGTTTTCTTGCGTCCGGTTTTCGCTTGCAGGCGGAACGGGGGAGGGGTTATTCGTTGATCAGCGTCGCGTATCTGGCGTAGTTGTCGCCTGCCTGAGCGGCGTGCCGTTCGGTCACTTGGTAGCTGTATCCGAGCATGGTGGCCACGACGGCTGGCGGGGTTCGGGTGACCAGGTGCCGCAGCGCGACGACGCGTGCCGCCTTCCGGTCTATCCCGAGGTCTCGGAGCTTGTGCAAGATCGTGTTCGCGCAGATGTGCTGACCGGCGCGGGTGCTGGGGAACAGCCATGGACTGTCGGTGGTTCCGGTGTTGAGGTTGAGCCTGTTGTTGCGTTGCTGGTGGAGCACGCTCGCGAAGGGCTCGGGCACAGGTGCGGGCGGTTCGCCCAGCTTGATGAGAGTGCACCCGGTTTCGGGATCGACGACCACGTCGTCGCACCGCAGGGCGGCGATGCGGACCAGGGGTTGCGCGTAGACGAGCAGGAGAATCGCCGCGACACGCGTGTTCAAGGTGACGTGGTCGTCGTCGAGGCAGCGGCGGATCAGCTCGAGGCGCTTCTCGTCGTCCATCGCCGGTTGTGTTCTGGCCCGGCGGTGCGGGAACTCGACAGTGTGGGGGAGATGCTTGTGCCGCACGGCCCACACGACGAAGGTCCGGGCGTGGTATCGGGTGGTCGGACCGGGGGCTGATGAGGCTCATCGAAAGTGCTCAACTGTGCCCGGTGGAAGTGCCCACCCGTGAGCAGGGTTCACTGTAGCGGTTGCCGGGTGCCGGTGGTGGCCTGCCGGAGCTTTTCGGCTCGGGCGTGGTGAT